>CAYMRG010000412.1:0-5122 GCA_964392555.1 uncultured candidatus Brocadiaceae bacterium | reverse complement strand
TCCGCGGCAGCGCCACCTCCGAAGCCTTCCTCAACGTCGGGCTCGACGGGCTCCACCTGACCCTGGGCGGCTACGACGCGATCCCCGGCACGACGAACCCGACCAGCACGCTCGCCACCGCGGTGCCGCGCGTCGTCGCCAGCATCGACGTGCTCGGCAACGTCGACACGTCGACGGCCCTGCAGGACGCCTACTCCGGCGGCAACATCCGCGCGGCGATCGGTGACGGCGTCGGCATCTGGACGTCGGGAACATCGACCACCGAAGGCGGCATCCGCTACGTCGCCAACGTCGGCGCGACGACCTCGCTCGGCCTGAACGCCGGCGCTCCGAGCAACACGCGCACCGTGAACATCTTCGACGGCCAGCTCTACACGAGCAGCGCGTCGACGATCTTCCTCGGCGTCTGCAAGGTCGGCATCGACCTGCCGACGACGCCAAGCCAGGTCGTCGAATTGCTGCCCGGTTTTCCGACCACCGGCGGCACCGACGCCGAATCGGCCTACGACTACTTCTTCGCCGACCCCGACACGCTCTACGTCGCCGACGACAACACCACGGCGGTCGGCAGCGACGGCGGCATCCAGAAGTGGACGCAGGCCGGCGGTGTCTGGACCAAGCAGTACACACTGACGCTCGCGCCCGGCAACGGCTGCCGCGGCCTGACCGGCTTCGTCCAGGGCGGCGTGACGACCCTGTGGGGCACGTTCAACACCAATGCGACCGGCGGCAACCAGACGGTGCTGGGGAGCGTGGTCGACACCGGCCTCGGCGCCGTCGTGACGCCGCTCGCGACCTCGGCGCCGAGCACCGCGTTCCGCGGCCTGCGCTTCCTCGGCCTGCCGTCATCGCTGCAACACCTGTCGGTCGGCTGCGGCAGCGCCACGATCGCCGTGCACGGCAACGGCCAGATCGGCACCGACGTGCGCACGACCGTGCGGAACGCGATCGGCCTGCCGCTGATCGGCTACGGCACGCAGCCGCTGAACCTGCCGTTCTGCAACTGCACGCTCGCCCACGAATTCACGCTGCTGTTCGGACCGACGGCGACGCACACGCTCGCGTTGCCGAACTCACAGTCGGTGATCGGCGCGCTGATCCTCGTCCAGGGTGTCGACTTCCTCGCGCCCAACGGCTGCCCGGATCCGATGCTGACGCTGACCGACGCGTTCTCGTTCACGGTGCAGTGACGCCGCGCGCGCCGCGGGTCACGCCGGGCCGACGCTGCGGCTCGGGCGATCAGCGCGTCGCGATGCGATCGAGCGACTGACGGTGCGCCTCGGCGAACGTCTCGCGGAAGTCGAAGCCGTCGCAGAAGTCCAGCCGCGAATCGCTGGCGCGCCGGCTCAGCAGCTCGGCGTCGATCAGGTTGAAGACGATCTCGCCGAAGTCCGACGGGGCACGTACGCCCCAGCGCTCGAACACCAGCGCCGCCATCGGGCCGAACTGGTCGGCCGCGAATTCCTTGATGCCGGCGAGCAGTTCACGGCCACCGACGTGCCGTTCCTCGCCGGTCAATTCATCCTTGCCCAGGCGCGCCATCGTGAAGTCGAGCGCGTCGAGTACGAAGAAGTACGCGTTGCGCGAGAAGCGGCGGTCGCGACGGCGCACGGTCTGGATCTTGTCTTCCAGCAGGTCTTGTTCAGGTGCGGACATCGACACGGTTCCTCCAAGGACGAACGGGCGCGTCTACGGCGCCACTATCGACCAACCGGGAACCGCCCTTGAGCGCGCCGCAGTGACCGCTGCGTCGCGCATCCCCCCGTGCCACCGAACCAACGGCCCCAACGGCTCCAGCCGGCAGGCGCCTGCCATCGACCAGATGGCACACGACCCGACGGCACACGACCCGCTGACGAACGACCGACCAGCCTTCGACCCTACGGCCTACCGACCGGCGAACGACACCAGCAAGGCCGTCAGCGCTTGTTCCGGCGGAATCAGGATCTCGAGATCCCGTTCGGCCGCCAGCGTGAGTTCTAGCCACGTCGTCCATGGTTCTGCGACCGCCGCAGGGTAGGCAGGAGTCGCGCTGGCCGCAAGCGCGGAGCATTGCGCGCGCAGCTCGCCGCGCAGCAACCAGAGGAACGTCTCGGCCGCCTCGACCTGCAGATGGCGCTCGGCGTGCCCGGCCAACACGGCGCGTGCCGTGGCCAGCGGCCCCAAGCGGTTGGATCCGTCCAGCACCTGACGAACAAGATCGTGGAGTTGTACCGCCTGTTCGGTGCTGGCGCGCAGCGCCGCGCCGAGGCAGCCATGCGCGACCGCGAGCGCGGCGTCGAACCAGCGTTCGCGCTGCGGAATTCTCTTCGCCAATTCGCCGCGCAGGACCTGGTCGGCGAGCGGCAGCAGGCGCAGCCGCTGCACGCGCGAGCGCACCGTCGGCAGCAGCAGTTCCGGGCGCGCGGCCTCGAGCAGCAGGAACGCGTCCTGCCCCGGCTCTTCCAGCGTCTTCAGCAGCGCGTTCTGTGCTTCCTCGGTCATGCAGTCCGCGTCGCTGACGACCAGCACCCGCGCCGGTCCTTCGACCGCGCTCTGGGCGAGTCGCTCCTGCGCCTGCCGCACCTGGTCGATGCCGATCACGTAGAAGCTGCGCTTGTGCTCCTTGCGATCGGCTTCGTCGCGCGCGCGCGCGACGACGTGCACGTCCGGGTGCCGATCGCCGGCGATCCGCGAGCACGTGCGGCAGACACCGCACGGCATGTCCGCGTCGAGATCCGACGGGCACAGCAGGGCCGCGCTGAGCCACTGCAGCACCGTGGTCTTGCCGCTGCCGCCTTGCCCTTCGACGACGACCGCATGCGGCAGGAGACGCCGGCGCGCGCGCCGCACCCAGTCGGCGAGAGCTTCGCCCTGACCGAGCGGGATCGCCAGCCGCGCCGCGGCCGCGACCGTGCCGCCGTCGTCGGCCGCCGCGCGCCGCCCTTCGCGCACCCACTTGCTCACGAAAGCCACCGCGCGCAATGCTCGCGCAGCACCTGCTGCACGGCGTCGAACGGCCGCGCCGCGTCGACCAGATGCGCCCGCACCTCGAGCGCCGCCGCGCGGCGATAACCGGCGCGCACGCGTTCGTGGTAGTCGCCGCCGCGGGCCTCGATCCGATCCGCCGTGCGCGCGCGCCGGCGCGCGGCACCGACTTCGACCGGCACGTCGAGGACGAAGATCGCGTCCGGCAGGCAGGCGCCGTGCACCCGCCGCGTCAGATCGAACAGCCAGTCGACGTCGAGGCCCGGCGCGGTCGCGAGGCCCTGGTAGACGATCGTCGACAGGTAGCAGCGCTCCGCGACCACGACCTCGCCGCGCGCCAGCGCCGGCGCGATCACCGCCGCGACCAGTTCGGCGCGCGCCGCCGAGAACAGCAGGGCTTCGCCGACCGCCGTCAGCTCGCCGGTCTCGCGGGCCAGCAACAGCCGGCGCAGCGCTTCGCCGACCGGCGTCGAGCCGGGCTCCCGCACGTGCACCACCCGCCGGCCCTGCGCGCCGAACCAATCGCACAGCGCCCGTGCCTGGCTGCTCTTGCCGCAGCCGTCCGGCCCGTCGAGCGCGACGTAGCCGCTCACAGCAGGTCCTCGACCTGGGCGCGCAGCTCCGGCGAACGACGCAACTCGGCATCGAGCGAGCGCGCCATGTAGCTGACCGCCGCGCGCGTGCGACCGCCGAGGAAGCGGCCGATCTCGCCGCCGTTCAGCCCGGCGCGCAGGCAGGCGACCGCCAGCACCTTGCGTGCACGGCTCACCTGCCGACCCTGCGCCTTGCCGACCAGATCCTGGGTCGTGACCGCGAACCGCATCGTCACCTGATCCCGGCAGCGGGCGAACACGCGCCCCGGGTCGATCAGTTCGAGGTACTTCGGTGGCAGGGTCGCGCCGCGCGACTGCGCCCACGCCGCCCGCAGCTCCGGATAGCTGCCGGTCACCTGCTGGGCGAGGCTCTCGACCGCCTGCGCGCGGCCGTTGCGCGACGGCGCGCCCTCGAGCGCGCGCAGGTAGCGCAACCTGGCCAGCGGCCCCGGCCGATCGACCCCGGCGACGAAGCCCGCGAGCAGCAGGGTCGCCAGGTGCTCGTCGAGATCGCGCACGTCGCGCGGGTGCCAGCGCCCGGCCAGCAGCGTCGGTTGCCGGCCGTGTTCCCGCGCCCGCAGCACGTCGGCGACGAACTGCTGCAGCTTCGGCTTGCCGGCGATGCGGTGCAACTCGTCGATCACCAGCGGCCGCTCCTGCACCAGCTCTTCGCGCAGCCGATCGACCCGCTTGTCCTGGTGCGCCGACTGGAACGCCTTCAGCAGCTGCATCAGGTCGAACCACAGCACGCTGCCGTCGACGCGCCCCCGCCACCACTGCAGCAGGAAGCTCTTGCCGACGCCGGCCGGACCGTGGAAGTAGAACAGATTGGCCGGCAGCGGCCGACCGCCGCCCAGCGTCTTCAGCACCAGGTAGGCGGTGCGGTTGCCGTCGTCGACGACCGGCTGCTGCGGCGAGACCTCGAGCGCGTCGAACCGGGCGCTGTCGCGCGCCTGGACCTCGACGTGCAACGCGGTGCCGAAGTCGGCCGTCAGCACCTCCTGCAGCAGCGAACGGAACAGCGCGCGCACCCGGTCCGCGGCCAGGCGGCTCGGCGCCTCGAGGTAGATCGTGCCGCGTTCGAGCAGCACCGGCCGCAGGCCCGCGAGCCACGCGTCGTACGTCGCCTGACCGACGCGCTCGGCGAGCACGCCTTGGACACGCGACCAGGATTCCTCGAGCACCGGCAACATGGCTGGACCCGCGAATGCGGGGGGCCAACGCTAGCAAGCCGGAGCGGCCGGCGGAACAGTCTGCCGGCAACTCCGCGCCACCCGCCTCAGCGCCTGAGAGAGAATTCTCTCGAAGGCTCTGCGCGGCCGCGTAGGCGGCCGCCAATTGGCATCCTGAGAGGCCGATTCATGATTTCTCTCGGCCTCGCAGCGCGTCCTGCGGCCGCAACCAAACGTTGCGCGGCGCTACGCGCCGCCAGAAGGGGCCGCAGGCACGCTGCAGTCTCCAGGGGCGACTACTACTCCCGCTCGCCGACGGCGAATCCGCTCGCCACGCGAGGAAACGCGGGAGTAGTAGATCAGCGCCCCGCCCACTCCTGCTGCAGCGAC
>CAYMRG010000411.1:0-5134 GCA_964392555.1 uncultured candidatus Brocadiaceae bacterium | reverse complement strand
TTCGCCGGTGTCGCCGACGCGCTCGGCCGCGCGCACCGGCGGCGGCCGCGGCACCGCGCCGTCAAGCCCGGCAACATCCTGGTCGCCGGCGACGGCACGCTGGCGCTGACCCACTTCGGCCTGGCGAAGGCGCTCGACCAGGCGTCGATGCACCTGACCAGCAAGAGCGGCGGCTTCCTCGGCACCTTGCACTACGCCTCGCCCGAGCAGGCGCTCGGCAGCGAGCTGGGCCCGAGCAGCGACCTCTACTCGCTCGGCGTGACGATCTTCGAAGCGGTCACCGGCGTGCTGCCGCGTTCGGGCAAGACCACCGAGGCGCTGCTGCAGTCGATCCTGCACGGCACGCCGCGGCGCCTGCGCGACGTGCTGCCGCGGCCGCCGCGCGACCTCGACGCGGTGCTCGAGAAGCTGCTCGCTCGCGAGCCGGGCGATCGCTACCAGGACGGCGAAGCGCTCGCCCGCGACCTGCAGCGCATCGCCGACGGCGAACCGGTGCACATCCGGCGGCTGCCGTTGCACATCCGGCTGTGGCGGCGCGCGCGCAAGAACCCGGTGCTGTCCGGCGCGATCGCCGCCGCGGCCGTGCTGCTGCTGGCGACCCTGACGCTGCTGACCGTGCTGCGCCGCGAGAAGGGCCAGAGCCTCGTCTCGCGCCACCAGAACAACCTGTTCGCGATCGCCAACAACGACATCGGCATCGAGGCCGGACCGGCCTGGGGCCCGGGTTCACTGCTGCAGTCGCTGTGCGGCTGCCCAGCGACGCCCGTGGCGCCGAGCGCCGCGGTGCTGGCGGCGATCGATCGCGCCGACCACGAGCTGCCCGACGACGAGCAGGTCGCCGCGCTGCGCCGCGCCTACGTCGAGGATCCGTTGCCGGTCGCCGACGAACTGCTGCGCGAAGGTCGCGGTCACGAGGCGCGCCAGGCGCTCGACCGCGCGATCGGCGACGCGATCGGCGCGCGTGCCACCGGCGACCTCGCGGTCGGCGTGCGCCTCTACCGCCTCTACCTCGCGCGCGGCGTCGCCAACCTGACCGCGGCGGTCGCGCGGCCGAACGACGCCCGCACCGACCTCGCGCTCGCCTCGTACCTGCGCCCCGGCGCGCTGTTCCCGCGCACCTTGCTGACGGTGCTCGACGTCGCCCAGGCGAACGACGTCGACCTGGCGGTGCAGCGGCTCGAGCGCGAGCTGGCGCCGGCGGCGGTCGATCGCGTGCACGCCACCGCGTTGCTGTTGTGGGCGATCGCCGGTCTGCAGCCGCCGAAGGCGGCGAACATGATGGACTTCGCGCTCGGGTTCGGCAAACGGCGCGCGGTGTTCGAACTGGCGCGTCGGCTGATCGGCGATCCGCCGCAGGATCTCGCCGCCACCGGCACCGCGACCGGGCTCGGCGCGGTGATCGCCGCCGGCGTGCAGCAGGGCCTGCAGCGCCTCGGCGAGCCGTCGGTGCTGCGCGATCTCGCCCAGCAGTCGCGCGCGCTGATCGACCGCTGCGCGGATCCGGAGTCGCCGCTGCAGGGCTGGCGCGCGGTCGTGCAGCTGCTCGAGCAGCCGACGCAGCGCGGCGAACTCGGCGACCGCGAAGGCCGGCCGCTGGCGCCGCAGCTGCAGCTCGCCGCCTGGGACGCGCTCCTGCAGCTGCAGCCGCCGCAGCACATGGTGCAATTGTGGCTGCCGCGCTTCGAGGACCTGCGGCACGCCCATCCGGGCCTGCCCGGCGTGGCGCGTACCGCGGCCCGCCTGCACCAGCTGGCGCAGAGCGGCGAAGCCGGCGGGCTGCTCGACCAGTGGGTCGTCGAGGCCGGCGGCGATCCCCGTGCGCACCTGTGGCGGATGCGGCAGCGGCTGCGCGCCGGCGAGCTCGAGGCGGCGCTCGACGACGCGATGGTGGCGGTGCAGGAGGCCGTCGAACGCGATGCGACCGTGCGCGAGGTGATCGCGAGCTGCGTCGAGGCGGCCAACGATCTCGAGCCGGGTACGCGCGAGAGCGCGCGGGCGATGGCGCAGCAGTTCCGCTCGCTGCTCGGCGAAGGCGTGCATCCGTCGGTCGGAGGTGGGCGATGAACCGCGAGTGGCGGCGCGTTCGACGGAAGTCGGGGTGGTGGGTCGGCGGCCTCGTGCTGGTCGCGCTCGGCGTGGCGGTCTGGCGGCTGGCCGCCGACTCGACGCGGCGACAGATCGCGCTGGCTCCGCCGACGCCGGAGGCGCCGCACGCGGGCGTCGCCGCGACGCAGGAGCCGATCCTGACGATCGCGCCGTCGGCGGCGGTCGGCGAACGCGTGCGCGGCGTCGTCCGCCTGCCCGATGGCCAACCGGCCGCCGGCGCCAGCGTCACGCTGTTCCGTGCGCTCAGCGACTGGCCCGAATGGCGGCGTGAGCGCCTCGGCCAGGAGGCGATCACCGTCGAGGACGGTTCGTTCGAGTTCCGCGTCGAGCAGGTCGACGGTCTGCTGGTCGGCTTCGAGCACCCCGACTGGGCCGGCGGCCTGGTCGAACTGTCGCCGCTGCGCACCGCGATCGAGCTGCGTCTGCAGCCCGGCTTCGAACTCGCCGGCCTGGTCACCAACGACGGCGGCGCGGTGATCGGCGGCTGCGCGGTCGCGCTCGAAGCGCTGCTCAACGACGAACGGCGCGCGATCGCGACGACGACCGGCGCCGACGGCCGGTTCCGCTTCACCAACGTCCCCGCCGGTCCGGTCCGACTGGTCGCGCGGCACGAGTTCTGGCAACCGGCGGTGGTGCCGGCGGTCGTGGTCGGCGCGCAGCGGCGCGTCGACCTGCGCTTCGAGCGGCCGGCGCTGACGCCGCTGCGCGGGCGCGTCGTCGCGGCCGCCCAGCAGACGCCGATCGCCGGCGCGACGATCCAGCTGCTGGCGCCGAATGCGCGGCTCGGCCTGGTGGTGCCGCTGACGGTCCGTTCGGCGGCCGACGGCACGTTCCTGATCAGCGGTCTCGGGCGCGGCAACCAGCGGCTGCTGGTCAGCCACCCCGATTTCGGCACGGTGGCGCGCGTGCTGACGATCGGCGGCGTGACCAACGACCTGGTCGTCGAGATGCCCTCGCGTTCGCGCCTGCAGGGACAGCTGCTGGCCGAGGAGCCCGGCCTGGTCCATGGCGGCGAACTGCTCCGGATCCGCGACGCCACCGGCGCGCTCGCCTTCGCGCGCGTCGACGCGAGCGGCGGCTTCGCGGTCGACGCGCCGCTTTCGCCCGGCTGGGCGACGGTGACGGCGGTCGGCGCGCCGTTCGCCTTCCGCAGTTCGCGCCAGGCGCGCGTCTCGGTGTCGATCGACGACGGCCCGAACACCGAGGCGGCGCTCGACGTGATCGCGCCGAGCCGGCTGCGCGGTCAGCTCGTCGACGACGCCGGCATGCCGCTGGCCGGCGGGACGCTGTGGTCGCGCCGCGACATCGCCGAGAACGCGCGCGGCATCGGCGACGCGGCCGTCGATCTCGACCTCGGGTCGTTCGGGCGTCAGGTCGTGCAGCTGTTCGACAGCGATCGCGACGAGCTGCTGGCCGTCGCCGGCGACGACGGCACGTTCGTCGTCCGCGGCCAGAAGCCGGGCCTCGTGCTGCTGCGCGCCGAGCTGCCCGGGCGCGGCACGACGACGCTGCGCGCGGTCCTGCCGGCCGGCGACGAACGCGACGTCGGCCTCGTGCCCATGCGCCGCGGCTGCCGGATCGAGGGCCGCGTGGTCCGCGGCACCCGACCGGTCGCCGGCGCGGTCGTCGCGGTCGGTTCGCAGGCGCTGGCGGTGACCCGCGCCGACGGCAGCTTCGCGGTCGACGACCTCGCCCCCGGCGACTACCGGCTGCGCGCGCGTCTGCCGGCACTGACGACGACCAGCAAGGAGGTCGTCGTGCGCGCGGATCTCGCCCCGCCGGCCGAGCCGCTCGTGCTGACGCTCGATGCCGGGCGCACCGTGCGCGGCACGGTCAGCGGGTCCGATGGCGAACCGTTGCCGGGCGCGCTGGTCGCGGTGCGAGGTGGTTCGGCGACGACCGCGCTGACCGACGGCAGCGGCGAGTTCACGATCGACGTGCCCGAGCAGGCGAGCGAGCTGGTCGTGTCGCTCGCCGACCGCAGCCGCTCGCGCAGCGTCGCGATGGCGCTGACGCAGCCGACGCTGGCGATCCAGTTCGACACGCCACCGACCTGCACGCTGGTCGCGCAGGTCGCGGGCCTGCCCGGCAAGAAGCGCCTCGCCGGCGCGCTGCTGCGGGTGCTGCCGTTGGACGAAGGCAACCAGGCGATGGTGACGCGCTGGGTCGACCTGCAGAACGGCGAACTGCGCTGCACCTTCTGCCCGGTCGGCCGGGTCGCCGTCGAGATCTGGGCCGAGGACTACGCGCCGTTCCTCAGGGAATGGACGTTCGCGGCCAAGCAGGAGTACCCGCTCGGCGAGATCCTGCTCGAGCCCGGCAGCCGCATCACGGGCCGCGTGCAGACCGCCGACGGCACGCCGATCGCCGACGCCGCCGTGCTGCTCGGCGAAGAACTCGACTTCGACCTGTTCGAGCCGCGCGCGCGCAGCGCCGCCGACGGCTCGTTCCAGCTCAGCGGCGTGGCGACGCGCTCCGCGCGGCTGGTCGTGCGCGCGGCGGGTTTCGCCGTGCAGGGTCGCGACCTGCAGCTGCCGCAGGACGTGCTGGGCGGCCGTCCGGTGGTGGTCACGCTGGGCCGGGGTTCGACCATCGACGTCGACCTGGGCAACGAACTCGACCGCGAGCACGCGCTGGTGCAGCTGCGGCGTCAGGGACGCGTGATCGCCGGTGCCGAGTGCGACGAACGCGGTCGTGCCCAGTTCGCCAACCGCAGCGCCGGCACCTACACGGTCCACCTGGTCGGCAGCGCCGTGCCGCCGAAGACCGTCGTCGTGCCCCCGGACGCCACGGTCGTCAAAGTGCACTTGCCATGAAGCACCGCGTCTGGCTCTCGGTCGGATTCCTGTTCGCAGCCTGCAGCGAGCGCGCCGCGACGACGTCGGGCGGATCGGCGGTCGGCGGCGCGTTCGTGGCGCCGGCCCACGCCGGTGCCGAGCTGGCGGCCGAGCTGGCGATCGCGCGGGCCGGCTGCTGCCGCTGCCACGCGCCGCCGGCGGCGCGCGCGGACCGGCTCGCGCCGGTCCCC
>CAYMRG010000410.1:0-5135 GCA_964392555.1 uncultured candidatus Brocadiaceae bacterium | reverse complement strand
AGCGGGGTCGCCCGCAGGGCGAGCCCGCTCAGATACCGACGTGCAGCGCGAGGCCGTTGCTGGTGACGAGGCCGGCGGGGTTGGCGTTCGCGTTGGCGCTCCAGGCCTGCAGGTAGAACGCGAAGCCGATCACGCTGTGGGTGGCCGGGATCGGCAGCACGTGGCGGGCCGACGTCGCGCCGGTCGCGGCGCAGAAGCCGGCGACGTCGATCGCCAGGTCCGTGTAGAGCGAGCAGCCGGTGAGGCCGAGGCCGTCGAGGGGCAGCGGCAGCGGCGCGCCGAACCAGTCGGTGTTCGACAGACCGACCATCATCAGCGCTGGCGCGCCGATCTGCAGACCGGTGACATCCGCGATCAGCCATTCGCCGAGCGTCGGCTGGTTGGCCGCGGCGAGCTGCAGGTTGCCGCAGCCCTGGCCGTAGGTCGAGGCGGCGGCGTCGAGCGCGACGCGCAGCAGCAGCAGCTGGCCACCTTCGACCGACGACGGGGTCGCGACCAGCGGGTTGGTCGAGTGGTCCTGCGCGGTCGTCAGCAGCACGACCTCGTCCGCGGCGTGCGGGAACAGGTGCGTGACGTCGACGATCGCCGAGGACTCCTTGTCGTTGGTCTGCGGCGCGATGCCGCCCGGCGTGCCGCCGTTGATCGCGAGGTCGCCCCAGCGCGCCGGGTCGAACTTGGCCATCTGCACGAGCGTGTCGGTGGCCGGGTCGTACGACCAGACCTTGCCGATGTAGGTGGAGTTGCCCGGATCCTCGTTCAGGTAGACGCGGCCGTTGGCGCCGACCGCGAGGTTGTCGAGCATCTGGACCTTCTGGTCACCCTTGGCACCGTCGATCATCAGGTCGATGCGGCCGCCGAGCTGCGGGTTGGCGAGGTCGTCGAACGTCAGGCGCCAGACGCGCGACATGCCGACCTGGTTGGCCGTGCCGGTCGACCCAACTGTCGGGTTGGTGCCGGTCGCGGTCGCGGTGTCGAGGCGGTCGGTGGTGTTGAAGTAGAACTCGCGTGGGTTCGCCGGATTCCAGGCGCCGTCCTCGGGGCGCGAGAACACGGTCGACGAGGTCGTCGACAGGTAGAAGCGGGTGCCGTCGGCGATGTGGGTCGCGCGCGTCGCCGCGTCGACGATCTCGACCGGGTTGCCGACGACGTTGACGAAGAACTGCACGCCGTTGGTCAGGCCGGCCTTGTCGGCCTCGGTGCCGGTGGCGGTCTTGGTGCCGAGGTAGCACGCGACCGCCCCGTTCATGATGCCGGTGCCGCCGTCGTTGGTGCCGATGACGATCGTCATGTCCTGCGCGAACGGGCAGGCGAGCAGGTTCTCCCACGCGCCCACGCCGGTCAGGCCCGAGCCGTTGGTCGACAGGTTGAACAGCGGCAGCACGTAGCTGGTGCCGGCGGTGGCGCCGGTCGCGACGTGCGCCATCGCGCGGCCGTTCGCGCCGCCTTCCTCACCGTTGAGGAACACGCGCTCCACGGTGCCGAGGCCACTGGCGGCGTTGTAGAACGCCGTCGGCGCCGGCAGGTCGGCCGAGCAGAAGCGGTTGAGCGCGAGCCCGTTGTTGCCGGCGGCGCTGTGGGCGACGCCGTTCTCGTCGATCACGACCCGCATCAGATCCTGCGAGGAGACGACGGCCAGCGTGTTGACGTCGAGCACCATCTGCTCGACGTAGGTGCCGGCCGCGCCGTGCGCGCGCACGACGCCGTTGGTGGTGCCGAGTTCATGGTTGAGCAGCACCGTGACGGTGCCGTCGCCGTTGTCGTAGGCACCGACGCCATCCGGGATGCCGCCGAACTCGTAGGTCGCGGTCGACGAGCCCGTCAGCGGCACGAGGTCGGTGGTCGTGATCAGCGAGACGATCGCGCGGACCGCGTTGCCCGGTGCCGTCGGCACCAGGTAGGGCGTCTGCGAGGAACTGGGGCCTTGGACCAGGTTCTGCGCGGCGGCAGCGCCGTGGACGGCCGCGATGGCGGCGAGGGTGAGGAGGAGGACGCGTGGCGAGGATCGTTGCATGCGGGCATGCTCCACGGCACGGCGAGGGCCCGGCCAACGACGCGTGAAGCTTCGCGCGCTACAGGCCGACGACCGCACTGCAGGCGTTGCTGGCGAGCAGGCCGGCGGCGTTCGCGCCGGGCGCGACGGCGAAGGCCTGCGCGTAGAACGCGAGACCGATCGTTTCGAGCGACGCCGGCATCGCGAGTCCCCAGAGCGAGGTGCCACCGGTGCCGACCGCGGGGAACAGCACCGGCTCGGGGGCGATCCACAGGTTGCAGCCGGGCATGCCGGCCGCGGCGAGATCGAGCGGCAGCGGCAGGCCGCCGTAGCTGCCGTTGGCGAAGCCGATCGCGCCGATCGTCAGCGTCGGCGTCGTCGGCAGCGCGTCGACCTCCATCAGGAACATCGTGCCGAGCTGCGGCATCGACACCGGCGTCAGCGTCGGCGACCAGGTCGTGCCACAGCCGGCGCCGAACGTCGCGGCCTGCGCGGCCAGGCCCGGGGCGACGCGGATCTCGACGTGGATCGTCGCCAGGCTGGTCGCGTTGTCGGCCAGCGCCTGCAGATGGCCGTGGACGCGGATCGCGCGCGGCATCGTCGGCGTCAGGTCGAGGTGGCCGTGTGCGTCGATCGGCGAGGCGATCGTGCCGTTGAACGACTCGACGGCGATCTCTTCGCTGCCGTCGTCGCCGATGTCGACGTGCAGGTTGCCGTAGTAGCCCGGGTTGCCGAGCGCGATCTCGGCGTGGACGAGCACGCCGGCGGCCGTCGCCGGTAGGCCGAGCAGGTCGATGCGCAGACCGCCCTGCACCTCGGCGAGGCCGGTCGCCGGCAGGCCGGCCCAGTGCATCGGGTTGCTGAGCGCTATGAAGTCGAGCGTGACGACGTGGTCACCACCGGCCGCGGCGGCGTCGACCGCGTAGCCGATGCGCGCTTCGGACGGCTGCGCCAGCGCGATCGCGATGCCCTGCGAGCCGCTGATGTGGTGCGGGAACACCGCGCCCGGCGCCCACAGCAGGCTGCCGTTCGGCATGCCGCCGGTGAGCGTGACGGGCCCGATCGGGCTCGTTTCGAACAGGCCGAACGAGAACTGCGGCGTGACGGAACCGAGCGACTGGATGACCTGGGCGCGGCCGGTCGGGGCGAGCGCAGCGACGGCGAGCAGCGGCAGGGCCAGTGGCGGGACGAACGGCAAGCGGGCGGGGGGCATGGCGAGTTCCGGTGCGGCGAGGAGCAGCGGGGATCGCTGGCAGAGCGTGGTCCACTCCGGAGCGATCGGGATACCACGAGGCTATCGGTTGCGCAACGGCGCTGGGTTGCGCAGGATGCGGCGAAGCGGTCGCGGCCCGCAGGCATGGTCCGGCGCCGCGCGCGATTCTACCCTTCGGATCGGTGTTCGCGGCCATGGGGGTGGGCGGCGTCGTAGACGTCGCGCAGCCGGCCGATCGAAACATGGGTGTAGATCTCGGTCGTCACCAGGCGGGCGTGGCCCAGCAGCTCCTGCACGGTGCGCAGGTCGGCACCGCGGTCCAGCAGGTGGGTGGCGAACGAGTGGCGCAGGCCGTGCGGGGTCAGCGGGGCCTGCAGGCCCGCGGCCCTGGCACGATCGACGACTGTCTGGAAGACCCAGCGGGCGCTCAACGGTCGACCGAAGCGGTTGAGCCAGAGCCGGCCTGGGTCGAGCCGCCGGTTCTGCTGCAGCAGCTCGCGACGCGCCGGCAGCCAGGCGGCGATTGCCGCGCGCGCCGGGCCGCCGAGCAGCGCGAGCCGTTCCTTCTGGCCCTTGCCGAGCACGCGGACGATGCCTTCGTCGAGATCGAGCTCGGCCAGCCGCATGCCGGCGCATTCGCTGACGCGGCAGCCGGTCGAGTAGAGCACTTCGAGGATCGCGCGATCGCGCCGGCCCTGCGGCGAGTCGTCGAACGGCTGCGCGAGCAGCAGGTCGACCTCGGCGGTGGTCAGGAAGCGCGGCACGCGGCGCGGCGACTTCGGCCCGCGCAGCTGGTGGGTCGGGTCCTTGGCGATCACGCCGCGTTCGCGCAGCCAGCGGAACAGCCCGCGGATGCTCGCCAGCTTGCGCTGCACGGAGGTCGCGACCAGGCCCTGCTGTTCGAGCTCGACCAGGTAGCGGCGCAGGTCGAAGCGCGACGCCGTGGCGAAGTCGCGGCCGGCCGCGCCGAGCCACTCGGCGAACGCGCGCAGGTCCGAGCCGTAGGCGCGCAGCGTCGCCGCGCTCTTGCGCCGCTCGCTGCGCAGCCAGTGCAGGTAGTCGTCGAGCGCCGTCTGCATCGCCGTCGTTTGCTCCGCGTCGGCAAGGGTGGCACACTCGGCGCCGCTTTTCATGCCCTACCTCGGCGAGCTGTGCGCGGTGGCGACCGCGGTCTGCTGGACCGGCAGCAGCATGGCGTTCGCCGTGGCCAGCCGCGCCGTCGGCGGCGTCGCCACGAACCAGTTCCGCCTGCTGGTCGCCGCGCCGGTGCTGCTCGCGCTGGCGTGGCTGGTGACCGGCAGCCCCTGGCCGGTCGAGCTGCCGGCGCACCGGCTTGGCCTGCTGGCGTGGTCGGGCGTGGTCGGGCTCGTGCTCGGCGACGCGGGCTACTTCCACGCGCTGGCGACGATCGGCCCACGCGTGTCGTCGGTCGTGATGACGCTGTGGCCGGCGTTCGCGTTGGCGCTCGGCACGTTGGCCGGCGAATGGCCGGGCGGGCGCGAGGTGCTCGGCGTGCTGGTGACGATCGCCGGCGTCGTGCTGGTGCTGCTGCGCAGCCGCGAATCGACCGCGTGGCGCGCCGGCCTGTCGCGGCGCGCCTGGTGGAGCGGTGTCGCCGGTGCGGTCGTCGGCGCGCTCGGCCAGGCCGGCGGCATCCTGCTGTCGCGCGCGGCGATGGCCGTCGGCCCGGACCTGCCGGCCGGTGGCGTGCCCTTGCACGCGACCGTCGTACGGATGGTATGCGGCGCGGGGGTGTTCTTCGTCGTCGCCGCGGCGCAGGGGCGCGTCACCGCGGCGGCGCAGGTCGTCCGCGATCGCACGGCGCGGCGCGGCGCCCTGCTCGGCGCGCTGTTCGGGCCGGTGTGCGGCGTCTGGCTGTCGATGATCGCGGCGCACGAGGCGCGCAGCCTCGGTGCGGCGTCGGCGCTGATG
>CAYMRG010000409.1:0-5151 GCA_964392555.1 uncultured candidatus Brocadiaceae bacterium | reverse complement strand
CGCTGATGGACGCACTTCGCCAGAGCGACGTCGCCAAGCACGAGGCCGGCGGCATCACGCAGCACATCGGCGCCTACAAGATCCACGACGAGGCCGGCCGCGGCATCGTCGTGCTCGACACGCCGGGCCACGCCGCGTTCACGGCGATGCGCGCACGCGGCACCGAGCTGACCGACGTCGTCGTGCTGGTCGTCGCCGCCGACGACGGCGTGATGCCGCAGACCGAGGAGGCGATCAACCACGCCAAGGCCGCCAACGTGCCGATCGTGGTCGCGATCACCAAGTGCGATCTGCCCGGCGCGAAGCCGATGCAGGTCAAGCAACAGCTGATGATCAAGGGCCTGCAGGCCGAAGACTTCGGCGGCGAGGTCGGCATGGTCGAGGTCTCGGCCGTCAAGAAGCAGGGTCTCGATGCGCTCGTCGAGCGCATCCTCCTCGAAGCCGAGATCATGGACCTGACCGCGCGCCCCGACGCGCCCGGCAAGGGTGTCGTCGTCGAGTCGCGCCAGTCGCCGGAACAGGGCGTCGTCGTCACGCTGCTGGTCACCGACGGCACGCTGCGCCTCAAGGACCAGATCGTCTGCGGCGAGAGCTTCGCGCGCGTCCGCGCGATGATCGACGACCACGGCGAGAGCCTCGAAGAGGCCGGCCCGTCGACGCCGATCACGGTGTTCGGCCTCGACCGCCTGCCGTCCCCCGGCGACAAGCTGTTCGCCGTCGAAGACGCGAAGAAGGCCCGCGAGGTCGTCGAGGAGCGCCAGCGGCGCGTCCGCGAGCTGTCGCGCGCCGAACGCAGCGCGGTCACGCTCGAGACGCTGTCGGCGAAGCTCGCCGAGCGCAACATCCAGGAGATCAAGATCATCCTGAAGGCCGACGCGATGGGCTCGCTCGAGCCGCTGCGCAAGTGCCTCGAGGAGCTGTCGACCCCCGAAGTGCGCGTCAACCTCGTGCACTCCGCCCTCGGCGGCATCAACGAGACCGACGTCAGCCTCGCCCAGGCCTCGGGCGCCGTCATCGTCGGCTTCAACACCGTCGCCGACAGCAACGCGCGTCAGCTCGCCGAGCGCGGCGGCGTCGAGATCCGCTACTACGACGTCATCTACGAGCTGCTCGACCAGGTGCGCGCGGCGATGGAAGGCATGCTCGCGCCGGAAGAGGTGCAGTCGGTCATCGGCCACGCCGAGGTCCGCGCGACCTTCCGTTCGAGCAAGTTCGGCCTGATCGCCGGCTGCCGCATCCTCGACGGCCTCGCCAAGCGTGGCGCGACGGCCCGCCTGTCGCGCGACGGCGCGGTGCTGTGGAGCGGCAAGGTGGCGAGCCTGCGCCGCATCGAAGAGGACGTCCGCGAAGTCAAGGCCGGCCTCGAGTGCGGCATGACCCTCGACGGCTTCCAGGACATCAAGGTGGGCGACCAGCTCGAGTTCGTCCAGGTCGAGCTCGTCAAGCGCACGCTGGGCGGCTGATCGCCCCCGGCGCAGAGCGTGTCATGCTGCACATCGGCATCCTGCAGTTCACCGTCGAGATCCCGTATGCGGAGTCCCTCAAGGACAAGCGCAACGTGATCAAGGCGTTGAAGGACCGGCTGCGGCGTTCGTTCAACGTCTCGATCGCCGAGATCGAGGACCTCGAGGACTGCACCATCGCGACGCTCGGCGCGCTGGTCGCCGGTAACGAGATCGCGCACGTCAACAGCTCGCTCGACCACCTGCTGAACGCGCTGCAGGAGTGGCGCGACGGCACGCTCGCCGACCACCAGCTCGAGATCATCTCGCCGCGATGAACGAACGCCGCATCGCCCGCCTGCAGGAGCAGATCAAGCACCGCCTCGCCGAGGTGTTGCTGCGCGACCTCGCCGACCCCGACCTCGGCATGGTGACGATCACCCGCATCGAGGTCGACCCCGAGTTCACGCACTGCAAGGCCTACTGGTCGGTGCTCGGCAACCAGGCGACGCAGCAGGCGACGGCGCAGGTGCTGCGGCGCGCGCGCGGCTTCTGCCAGCGCGAGGTCGGCAAGGTGCTGCACACGCGCTCCATCCCCCACCTCGAGTTCGTCCACGACGAAGGCATCGCCGGCGCGATCAAGATGAACCGGCTGCTCGAGGAGCTGAAGCACGAGCGCGAGGAACGCGAGGCGAAGGCGCCGCCGCCCGAGCCGCCGTCGGCACCGCCGCACGAGCCACCGCAGAGCGGCTGATCGCAGGTCCGCGGCGGATCCGACCGCGGGCCGGACCGAAGGTCCCTTTCCGCGCGCTATGCTGGAGCGATGCTGCGCCTCTCCCTCGCCGGATCCTGGCTGGTGCTCGTCCTCGCGGCGACCGCGGCCGCCCAGGAAGAGAAGCCGGGCCCGGCGACCGAACCCGACGCCGTGCGGCATCGCGCGCCGTCGTCCGCGCCGTCACCGGGCGGGACCGACCAGCGGCTGCAGCGTGCCGCCGCCGACCTGCGCGCAGCGTGCGAGCGCCTGCTGCGCGACGACACCGGCTTCCGCGGCATCGCCTTGGTGCCGCAAGGTCGCACGGCCGCGGCGAACGCAGAACAGCGGGAGGTCCCGTTCGCCGGCGCCCACCACGGCGACCAGGTCGTCTACACGCTCGGCGAGTACACCGTGGTCACGCGCGGCAACCGCAGCGTCGAACGGCACGGCGACCAGGCGTGGAGCGAGCCGCAGGGCGCGGCGCCGGACTGTCCGCTGACCGCCCGCGCGCTCGCCCTGCAGCTCACCGACGCCACGCTCGACCACTGGGAAGCGGCGACCTACGACGACCGGCCAGCGCTGCTGCTGCACGCGATCTGGCTGGGCGAGGCCCGCAAAGCCCTGATCGACAAGGCGCTCCGCGCGCCGGACGCGCGCAACGAGCGCGTGATCACCGCGATCCACCACGCCGGTAGCCGCAACGATTCGCCGTGGAACCTGGTGGCGGACGCCGCCATCTGGCTCGACCCGGCGACCCGAACGCTCTACGCCGTGACGGTCCGACTCACGCTCGAGCAGCGCGAGGTCCCGACCACTCCCGCACCCCACCTGCCCGGACTGCCACCGCTCGCCGGCACGCCGGTCGTCGAGTTCGACTGGCAGCTCGTGTTCGAGCCCGCCGATCGCACGCCGCTGCCCGAACTCGACGCGGCGTCGCGGGCGCGACTGACGCCGCCGGACGACGAGCCAGGCAGGTCCGCCCGCTGACGGGCCGTCCTCACCGCAGCGACAGGATCGGTGCGCCTGGCACCGGCGCGACGAAGCGCCCGACGAGCGCCGCCGCCGGTGCGCCGGCCGCCGCGATGCGCCGGCGCGCGACCTCGGCCTGCGCCTCGGGCACCGCGAGCAGCAGCCCGCCCGAGGTCTCGGCATCGAACACCAGCGCCGCGAGCGCCTCGTCGAGCCCTTCGCCGAGCGCGATGCGGCTGCCGTAGTGCGCCCGGCCACGGTTGCAGCCGCCCGACATCACGCCGCTGCGCACCAGCTCGAGGGCGCCCGCCGCGATCGGCAGCGCCTCGGCCTGCAGCTCGAGCCGCAGGCCGGCGCCTTCGGCCATCTCGAACGCGTGGCCGACGAGGCCGAAGCCCGTGACGTCGGTCGCGCCGTGGACGCCGAGGTCCAGGACCGCCTCGGCCGCGGCCTTGTTCAGCGTCGCCATGACGCGCATCGCCGCGTCGGTGACCTCCGGCGTCGCCTTGCCGCGCTTGATGCCGGTCGCGATCGGCCCCATGCCGAGCGGCTTCGTCAGCAGCAGCACGTCGCCGAGGCGCGCCCCCGAATTGGGCCAGAACCGCTGCGGATGGACGATGCCGGTCACCGACAGGCCGAACTTGATCTCCTGGTCGACGACCGAGTGGCCGCCGCACAGCACGGCGCCGGCCTCCTGGACCTTCTCGAGGCCGCCGGCGAGCACTTCGCCGAGCAGCTCGAGGTCGAGTTCACGCGGCCAGCCGACGATGTTCATCGCCGTCAGCGGCCGCCCGCCCATCGCGTAGACGTCCGACAGCGAGTTGGCCGCGGCGATGCGGCCGAACCAGCGCGGGTCGTCGACGATCGGCGGGAAGAAGTCGAGCGTCTGCACGAGCGCGCGTTCGCCATCGATACGGAAGATCCCCGCATCCTCGAAGCCGCGGTGACCCGCCAGCAGATCGGGATGGTCGATGGTGCCGAGTTTCTGGAGAACCTGCCCGAGGCTCCCCGGAGGCAGCTTCGCTGCTCAACCCGATCCGGATGCGTAGCGCGTCAGGCGCCGGTCTTCGGCGTCGTTCATGGCTTGGTCCTCGGCTGGCCCGCCGCGCGCACGGCGGCGGCGACCGCGGTGAGATCCTCCAGCAGCAGCGTGCGCGCGTCGAGCAGCACCTGGCCGTCGGCGACGCGCGCGAACACCGCCACCGGCCGCTGCGCGCGCAGCGCGTCGCATTCGGCATTGCCGCCGGGCAGCGCCACGGCGAAGCTCGGCAGCGCGCGCGCCGGGTTGGCGCCCGAACCGGCGAACGAGTCGCTGGCGACGACGCGCGCCGCCGGCCCGAGCAGGCGCACCAGCTCATCGCAGCGCCGCCGCAGCTCGGGCAAGGTCGCCGACAGCATGCGCAGCGTCGGCACGTCGGCGAGCGGCTCGCCGTCGCGGTAGATCCGCAGCGTCGCCTCGAGCGCGGCCAGCGTCAGCTTGTCGCAGCGCAGCGCGCGGTAGAGCGGGTGCGCGCGGCACGCGGCGATGCGTTCGCGGCTGCCGACCAGGATGCCGCACTGCGGCCCGCCGAGCAGCTTGTCGCCCGAGAAGCAGGTCACGTGCGCGCCCGATCGCAGGCTGTCGGCGACGCGCGGCTCGTCGACCAGGCCGGCGATCGGCTCGTTCCACAACAGGCCCGAGCCGAGGTCGTCGAGCACCAGCAGGTCGCGGCACCCGGGCTCGCTGCGGGTCGCGGCGACCAGGTCGGCGACCGACGGCGTGCCGGCGAAACCCTCGATGCGGAAGTTGCTCGGGTGGACCTTGAGCCAGGCGACGGTCCGCTCGGTGACCGCGGTCGTGAAGTCGCGCAGGTGCGTCTTGTTGGTCGCGCCGACCTCGACCATCGTGCAGCCGGCGCGGCGCATCACGTCGGGTACGCGGAAGCCGCCGCCGATCTCGACCAGCTCGCCGCGCGACACCACGACCTCGCGGCCGGCGCACAGCGC
>CAYMRG010000408.1:0-5162 GCA_964392555.1 uncultured candidatus Brocadiaceae bacterium | reverse complement strand
GTGGTGGGGCGTCGGATTGCTTTCCTCTTCCTCATCACCTGAGATCTACCAATGGCACGGGAACCACGGTGCGTCCTGCGCCGTACCCACGCGGCAGCAGTAGATCCGCGCCATCCGGTCGCCGATCGGGCAAGATGACCGCATGGCGACCGATCGTCCTCCGCTGCGCGCGCTGACGCCGCTGCTGCTCGTCCGCGACCTGCCGCGCGCGGTCGCGTTCTACCAGCGGCTCGGCTTCCGCGATCCGGCCGTCCACGGCGAGCCGCCGTGTTTCGCGATGCTGCACCGCGACGGGCTGGACCTGATGCTGCAGGTCGCGGCCGACCGCGTCGCGCGGCCGAACGGCGACGCCGGTTGCTGGGACCTCGCGCTGCGCGTCGCCGACCTCGCCGCCGAGCAGGCGGCGCTGGCGGCCCAGGGCATCGACCTCGCGAAGGGCCCGACCGACACGTTCTACGGCATGCGCGAGGTCGAGGTCGTCGACCCCGACGGCCACCGCATCTGCATCGGCCAGGACCTGCCTGCGGCCGCGGCGGACGATGGCGCGCGCCAGGTCTGGCACGGCGCGCTGCAGGTCGGCGGCCGCACGCTGCGGTTGACGCTGAAGCTCGCGCCGACGGACGGCGGCTTCGTCGCGCGGCTCGACAGCCCCGACCAGAACGCCTGGAACCTGCCGGTCGATCGCGTCGCGATCGACGCCGAGGGCCTGCGCTTCGCGATGGGGGATCTCGGCGCCGAGTACGTCGGGCGGTTCGAGGCGTCGCGAACCCGCCTGACGGGTACGTGGACGCAGCGCGGGCACGCGCTGCCGCTGTGCTTCGACCGGGCCGCGGAGGGCTCATGACGGGTGTCGCGGCCGGTGACGTGCTCGACGCCGCGCTGCAGGCGCTCGATGGCGCGACCGTGACGTTGCGCGAACGGCTCGGCCCGGGTGCCTTGGTCGTCGTCTTCCTGCGCCACTACGGTTGACTGTTCTGCCGCGAACGGGCCGCGCAGTTGCGCGGTCGCGACCCGGATCTCGCCGCCGCCGGCGCGCGGCTCGCGTTCGTCGGCTCCGGCACACCGGCGATGGCCGCGGACTTCGCGGCGCAGTTCGCCGGTGGCCACGACGTGTTGTGCGATCCGCAGCGGCGCGCGTTCGCCGCTGCCGGCATGCGCCGTTCGCTCGGCGCCACGCTGCACTGGCGGCTGCTGAAGAACGCGGTGCGCGCGCTGCGCGGCGGCTTCCGCCAGGGGCGCGTGCTCGGCGATCCGTGGCAGCAGGGCGGCGTGCTGGTGTTCGCCCGCGATGGCCGGCTGGTGCACCAGCAGCACGACCGCGCCGGCGGCGATCCGCTCGAACTCGACGCCGTCGTCGCGGCGGTGCGCGCGACGGGAGGCGTGCCGTGATCGCGCGCCTCGACGTCGCGACGCGCGGCCAGGGCCTGGTCGAGATCACCGAGGAGGTGGCGGCGATCGTGGCGCGCGCGGCCGTCGCCGAGGGCTTGTGCACGCTGTTCGTGCAGCACACGTCGACGAGCCTCGTGATCCAGGAGAACGCCGACCCCGACGTCCGCCGCGATCTCGAGGCGTTCTGCCGCCGGCTCGCGCCGGAGGAGGACGCCCTTTGGACGCACACCGTCGAAGGGCCCGACGACATGCCGGCGCACGTGCGCGCCGCGCTGCTGCCGACGTCGCTGGGCGTGCCGATCGTCGACGGCCGACTGGCGCTGGGGCGGTGGCAGGGCCTCTACCTCTGGGAGCATCGGCGCCGCGGGTCCGTGCGTCGCATCGCCGTGCACGTCGGCTGACGAATGCGCAAGGCGAAGGCGAGCCGCGGTAGCATGCCGCCATGGACGCACCTGCCCCCGATCGGCGCGACGAAACCACCCGACCGATCAGCGAACGCTTCGCCACGCCGCAGCCCGCGTTCGTGCCGCCGAGCACGCCGGCGGAGCTGCTCTACGGCGTCGCGCCGGCGGTGACGCCGACGGCCGTGGCGTGGTCGGCCTGGCAGCGGATCGGCTTCCGCTACGTGTGCCTCCACGCGCTGCTCTACATGCTGCCGCGCCCGTTGACGTTCCTCGTCGACGCGCTGCAGGGGCTCGTGCGCCACTTCGTCGGCGACGATGCGGCCGGTGTCTGGGCGTGGCCGACGCGCGCCGCCGAAGGGCTCGCCGCGGTCGATCACGGCTGGGAACGGGTGACCACGTGGCTCGGCGGCCAGTTCGGTGTCGAGGTGCTGCACCAGACCACCGGCAGCGGCGACACGATGCACGACTGGCTGCAGTTCGCGACGATCGTCGCGGTGTCGCTGGTCCTTGCGATCGTCTGGTCGTTGTTCGAGCGCGGCACCGGCTACCCGCGCCTCGGGCGCTGGCTGCACCTCATGGCGCGCTGGTACCTCGCGCTGTGGTTGATCGTCTATGGCGCGATCAAGCTCTACGCCGGCCAGTTCCCCGAGCCGGGCCTCGGCCGGCTGACGCGTGAGATCGGCCAGACGTCGCCGATGGGCCTGGTGTGGACGTTCCTCGGCGCGTCGCAGCCGTACGAAGGGCTGTCGGGCGTCCTCGAGCTGCTGGCCGGGCTGCTGTTGTTCCACCGGCGTACGGCGCTGCTCGGCTGCTGCGTCGCGGTCGGCGTGATGGGCAACGTCGTCGCGCTCAACTGGCTCTACGACGTGCCGGTCAAGCTGTTCTCGACGCACCTGCTGCTGTTCGCGGTGTTCCTGACGGCGCCGTGGTGGCCGCGCCTGTGGGCGCTGCTGGTCAGCAACCGCGCGTCGGCGCCGGTCGACCTGCGCGTCGTGCATTCGCGTTGGGCGACGATCCTGATGACCGGGTTCGGTCTGCTGTGGGTCGGCACGACGCTGGTGACGACCCATTGGGAGAACGCGGCCCGGCTGCAGCAGGTGGCCGCACAGCGCGTGCGCCCCGCGCTCTACGGCGTCTGGGACGTCGAGACGATGCAACGCGACGACCAGCCGATCGTGGCCGGCGACGCGTCGCGCTGGCGCTTCCTCGCGATCGACAGCGGCGGCACCGCGTGGGGCAAGACGGTGGCCGGCGATGCGCTGAAATTCGACTACACCGAGGACATCGCGGCCGGCACCATCACGCTGCGCGCGAAGGGCGATGGCGGCACCGCCGAGACCTGGACGTTCACGCGGGGCGAGACGCAGGTCGACGTGCCGGACCCCGAGCCCCGTACGGTCGCGGACTTCTCGCGCACCGTGAAGCAGACGCGCGCGACGCTGCTACTGCGCGGCACAGCGGGCGGCCATCGCCTCGAACTGGCGGCGCGCCAGCGGGTGTTCCCGTTGCACCGCGGCCTGCACCTCGTGCAGGAGCTGCCGTTCAACCGGTGAGGGCGGCGCGCTCGCGGCGCGTCGCGCGCAACGCGTCGACGGCGGCGGGCAGCGCATACTGCTCGCCGGCCCAGCCGGCGACGAAGCGGCCGCCGCGCGCTTCGCCGCGCAGCTCGAGCGCGCGCAGCGTGCGCAGCAGCAGACGCCAGGGCACGGGGACGCGTTCGGCGAGCAGGACGTTGTGCGCGACGACGCCGAAGCGGTGCAGCAGCGACCGCGCGCACCGTTCGATCGCGGCCTCGGAGGCCCGCGTGTCGGCGGGCGGCAGCGGCAGCAGGCTCCAGCGGCCGACCGCGTAGAGCGGGAACGCGCGCCGGCTCGGCGGTACGGCGAGCTGGCGCATCGCGGCGAACGAATCGCAGGTGGCGAGGCCGAGGCCGACCAGTTCGCCGAGGCCGTCCTCGAGCTGGCTCGGCAGCAGCCGGCTCGCGGTCTGCAGATCGGTCGGGAACAGCGCGCCGCGCGCCTGCAGCAGGTCGAACAGCGTGCGGCCGGGGCCGCCGAGGTCGTCGGGCCTAGCGCGTTCGAGCGGCAGCTCGAGCCAAGGGGCGAGGTCGGCGCGTGGCAGCAGCGACAGCGGCAGTTTGCTGAGCGGACCTCGCCACGGTCCCCAGAGCCGCAGCCAGACGAACTCGCCGGCCAGCGTCGCCTGGTCGAGCCATTCGCGGCGGAAGTCGGCGACGTGGCGCGGCAGCAGCTCGAGCTCCCATTCCGGCGCCGACGCCGTCGCGCTCGCGAGCTGGCGCAGCGTCTCGGCGAGACCGTGGGGGCCGCTGCGGCGCGTCGTCTCGGTCGCACCCTGCCACGCGGGCAGGAAGCGTTCGAAGTCGGCCTGGCTGACCGGCTGCACGGCCTGGCGCAGCCGTTCGATCATCGCGCGGCGGACGCGCGCGAGCAGGCGGCGGTGCGCCCACAGCGTGCGACCGCCACAGCGCGCGCGCATCGCCGTGCCCTCGGCCTCCAGTGCGCGCAGCGATTCGTCGTCGTGGTCGGCGAGCTGGTCGGCCCACACCGGGATCACGGCCTCGAGGCGGCCGCGCCACGCGGCGAGCGGTTCGCGGCTCGCCTCGGCGGCGAACCAGCGGTCGCCGGCGCGCTGCGCGCGGCCATCGCCGGCGAGCGTCAGCAGCCATTCGCGCCACGCGGCCGGCACCTCGGCGTCGTCGAGCCAGCCCATCCAGCCGAGCGCCTCGTGCAGTTCCTCGGCCGACCGTGGCTCGGGCCAGCATTCCTGCTGCACCTGCTGCAGCGCCGCCGCGTCGAGCTCGCTGTCGGCGTCGTCACGGCGACCCGAACGCGCGCCGCGCTGCGCCGAGGTCACCGCCTGCGTGCGACGTTCCTCGAGCGGCGCATCGTCGAGGAACGCGTACGGCATCGCATGCAGGATGCCCTGCGCGAACGGCGACGGCTCGCTGCGTTCGCATTCGCGCAGCGCGATCGCACCGTCGCGGATGCGGCCCAGCAGCGCGAGGAAGCCGTTCGCGTCCATCGCCTCGTGCAGCGCGTCGTGCACGGTCTGGTCGACGACCGGGTGTTCGCGCGGCACCGGGATCGGCCCGGGCGGTAGCGTCTCGGGGCAGGCCTGCGCCTGGGGGAACGCGGCGGCGAGCGCGTCGTCGGCGCGGAAACGCAGCAGCGGTGCTGGCACGCGGCGACCGCCGCGGCTGCGTTCGATCAGCAGCGAGCGCGACGCGTTCCAGCGCCAGCGCGCCTGGAACATCGGCGCCGGCAGCATCGCCTGCACCAGCACGTCGAGCGCGGTGTTGGGGTGCAGGTAGCTCCAGACGTCGGCGAGCGGGAAGCTGTGCATCGGCCC
>CAYMRG010000407.1:0-5166 GCA_964392555.1 uncultured candidatus Brocadiaceae bacterium | reverse complement strand
CGCCTTCGCCGTCGGGCCGCAGCAGCACGAGCGTGCGGCCGGCCAGCGGGTCGCCGACCAGCGGCCGCAGCGCCGTCGCGGCGCGCGCGACCATCGCCGCGAGGTCCGGGCCTTCGTCGACGATCCGCACCGCGCCGCCCGGGGTCGGGTTGACGGTCGGGTTGGCGAACAGCGCGACCTGCAGCCGGTGGCCGCGCGCGGTCGGCTCGACCAGCGCGCCGAGCGGCATCGAGCAGCCGCCGCCGAGCTGCGCCAGCAGCTCGCGTTCGGCGTGGGCGCAGCGCGCGGTGGCCTCATCGTGCAGGTGCTGCAGCAGCGCGCGGACGCGCGCGTCGTCGGCGCGGCACTGCACGGCCAGCGCGCCCTGCGCGGGGGCCGGCGTGCTGACGTCGAGCGGCAGCGTGTGGCGCTGCAGGCCGCGCAGATCGAGCGCCAGGCGGTCGAGGCCGGCCGACGCGAGGACGACGCCGTGGTAGTCGCCGCGCCGCACCTTGTCGACGCGCGTCGGCACGTTGCCCCGCACGTCGGCGAACGTGAGATCGGGCCGCGCGCCGGCGAGCGCCGAACGGCGGCGATGCGACGACGTGCCGACGCGGCTGCCGGCGCGCAGCGGCACGATCGGCTGGGTCGGATCGGCGTGTGCGGGGTCGTAGACCAGCACGTCGGCGGCCGCGGCGCGCGGCGGCACCGCGCCGATCGTCAGGCCCGCCGGGTTCTCGACCGGCAGGTCCTTCATGCTGTGCACGGCGACGTCGATGCGGCCTTCGTGCAGCGCCGCCTCGAGCTCGGCGGTGAACAGGCCCTTGCCGCCGATCGTCGGCAGCGGCTGGTCGAGCACGCGATCGCCGCGCGTCTCGATCACCTCGACCCGGGCTTCCTCGCCGGTGCGCTCGCGCAGCAGCGCGGCTATGTGGCGCGTCTGCCACAATGCGAGCTCGCTGCCGCGGCTGCCGAAGACGATCATGGCTACCTCGCCGTGCCGGCGCCGACGAACTGGCGCAGGTCGCAGATGTGATGGTGGGCATTGCGCTTCGCGAGCCGCAGCATGATGCCGCGCACGACCTCGCGATCGCGTTCGTCGAGGTGGCGCAGATCGCCGTGCAGCGCGTGTTCGAACTCGGCGATCGCGCCTTCGACGTGCAGGTCGACGACGCGTCCGAGGTTGGGCCGCGCGCTGGCGATCTCCTGCCAGAGCTGCGCGGCGAACGCGCGCACCTCGGTGAGGCCGACCTCGCGCGCCGCGTCGAACTGCTGCTGCTCCTGCGCCGCGCGCGCGGCGAAGTCGTCGAGGCGGTGGACCGTCGTCATCGCGTTCGTCACGACGTCGTCGGCGAGCGCCGACGGCTGGCTGATGTCGACGACGACGCGCACGCCCGACGCGTCCTTGGCGTGCCACAGCGGCGCCGGGCAGTGGACCGCGAACACGACGCCGTCGAGCTGCGGCCGTTCGCACAGGAACTCGGCGAGCGACATCGCGGTGCCGCCGAAGTGCTCGGCGAGGCCTTCGGCGCGCGCCAGCGTGCGGTTGACGACCAGCGGCGCCGGCAGCCCGCGGCGCGTCATCAGCTCGACGAGCAGATGGCCGGTCTCGCCGGCGCCGACGACCGCGAAGCGCGATCCCTGGCCGAGCAGGCGTTCGACGGCGAGCGCCGCGACCGAGCGCGGGCGATGGTCGAGGCCGATGCCGTGGCGGAGCTTGCGCGCCGTGCCGAGCAGCCGCGTCTGCAGCATGTGCAGGCGACGACTCAGCATGCCGAGGTCCTCGGCCGTGCGGAACGCGCCGCGCACCTGGCCCTGGATCTGTTCTTCGCCGAACACCAGCGAATGCATGCCGGTCGTCACGCCGAGCAGGTGTTCGAGCGCTTCGCCGTCGGCGTGTTCGTGCAGCGGGAAGTCCGCGCCGACGCCGAGCAGTTCCTGGCGGAGGTCCGGCAGCGGGCGATCGGCGAGTTCGAGCAACACCTCGAAGCGGTTGCACGTCGCGATCAGCACGGCGCCGCGCACGAGGCCGTGCGCGCGCCATTCGAGCAGACGCGCCTGGATGACTTCGCGCCGCGACGAGAGCTGCTCGAGGCGGCCCAGGGGAACCAGCCGGAAATCGCTGCCGACGAGAAGGATCGCTTTCACGATGCTGCCATGGCAGCTCTCGACGCGTCGGTCGTTGTCATGGTCATGTCATTGCCACGAAGAGTCTTGCGACCATCGCGCCGACGCGCGCGGGTTTCTGGGCCAGAGTGCGCAGACCCTGCGCGCGAAGGGCCCGGATGCGCGCGCGACGCTACGCCCTTCGGCTCGCGACCCCGCGCGCCGCGGCGCGTGGGACGCGACCTCGTGCGGAGCCTCGCGCGGCGAATGGCGGATCCGCGCGCGGGGAACGACGCAGATGCGTACGCTCCTCGCCCGCACCCGATGCCGACGCCGCCGCGCATTCCCTGGACGATTCCCTTGGCGCAGGGGCCCGTGCGGCCCGCGATCGATCGAGCCTTCGCGGCCGTGTTCGCGCTCGCCGCGCTCGCCGCGATCGTCGTGCTGGCGCGCGTGGCGCCGGATCCGCGCGGCTTCGACACGCACACGCAGCTCGGGCTCGAACCGTGCGGTTGGCCGCGCGCGTACGGCGTGCCCTGCCCGACCTGTGGCTGCACGACCGCGGCGTGCCAGGTCGTGCATGGGCACGTGTTCCAGGCGTTCGCCGTGCAGCCATTCGGTGCCGGGATCGCGCTGCTGGGCCTCGCGCTCGGCGCGCACGGGCTCTACTGCCTGCTGCGCGGCCGCTCGTTCGTCGACCTGCTGGTGCGGGTGCCGTTCGGGCTCGGGGTGCTGGCGATGGTCGCGCTGTTCTTCGGCGGCTGGCTCTACAAGTACCTGGTCTGGCCGGTCTGACGTTCGCCGCGCGTCACGGCGGCGCCACACGAAGGCACCGATTCCCACCGCGTATCTTCGCGACCTGCCGCCGATGATGCGAGCATGCCGCACGACGGACCCCAAGGCCCTGACCGTCCCCTCGTCGTCAGCGCCGCCACGCCACCGTTCCGCCTGCTGAAGCAGTTCAACGAACCGGCGAACCAACGCAGCCTCGATCGTCGCAAGCGGCTCGTGCCGAACGACGCGCGGGCATTTCCCGGCGAAGACCTCGCCCAGGCGTTCGCCCGCGCCCTCTGCGCGCACCGCGCGACCAACTTCCGCGAGGTGCTCGAGGCGTTCGAGTTCTTCGCCATCGCCCGCAAGCACGTGCGCACGCCGGTGGTCGTCGACGTCTGCGGCGGCCACGGCCTGGTCGCGGTGCTGTTCGCGGTGTTCCAGCGCACGGTCGATCTCGCCATCGTGCTCGACCCGAAGCGCACCGACAGCTTCGACCGCATCCTGGCCGCCGCGGCCGAGGTCGCCCCGTGGACCGTGGGCCGCGTGCAGTACGCCAGGGCACGCATCAAGCATGCTCCCGAACAGGTGCCGCGCGAAGCCGGACTCGTCGCGGTCCACGCGTGCGGGCAGAAGACCGACCGCGTCCTCGACCTCGCGATCGCCCACCGCGCCCCGGTGGCCGTGATGCCGTGCTGCCATCCGCTGCGAACCTCGCCGGCTCCGTTCGCCCTGAAGCAGGCGCTCGGCCACGTCGCGGTCGACATCGACCGCACCTACCGGCTCGAGGCCGCCGACTTCAAGGTGCGTTGGTCCGGCGTGTCGGAGCGCATCACGCGCATGCATCGAGTCCTGCTCGCCGAACCGGCTCGTCGCGCCATCGCTCGCCAAGAGCTGACGCCAAGCGCCACGCCGACGGCACCGTGAAGGGTCGTTCGCGACGCCGTTGGCGCTCCCGGTCTTCTCTCGCCCGTCCGGATCCGCCCGAATGCCCGCCGCCCTGCACCGCCCCGGGCCCGTCCTTCGTCACCGCGGCGGCCACGACGGATCGACTGGCGGCAGACCGTCGACGCCCTGCCGATGCCGTCCGGAGGGCGACGGTCAGGCGGGGTCCGGACGATCGCTGCCGGGGGGTGGGCGGCGCCAGGTGATGGGCACATGCTTTGCTGTCCAAGGACGCCCCCGTCTCCGTCAGCGAGCCAGTCATGCACAGCCTGCCGATCGTTCTCACGTTGGCGACTTCGTCCCTCGCCGCGCAATGCGCGACCCAGTGGTTGCCCGGCGACCGCCTGGCGTCGACCAATGGGGTCGTCATGACCACGACGCGCTGGGATCCCGATGGCCCCGGCCCGGCCGGCGAGCGGTTGGTGGTTGCGGGCGACTTCAGTTGGGCGGGTGACCTCGCGGCGAACCGGATCGCTGCCTACGACCCGGCGACCGACACGTGGTCCGCGTTCGGGCCGGGTCTCGACGGCATGGTGCGCGGCGTGGTCGCGCTGCCCAACGGCGATCTGGTGGCCGGCGGCGACTTCGCCACGGCGGGTGGGGTCACCGTGCAGTCCGTGGCGCGGTGGGACGGCACGGCCTGGCAGCCGATGCAGGGTGGCATGTCGCCAGGCGGTGTGTTCGCGTTGGCGGTGACGTCGGGCGGCGAAGTGATCGCCGGCGGTCGCTTCCTCACGGCGGGCGGCACGAGTGCGCCGCGCGTCGCGCGCTGGGATGGCGCCTCGTGGCATGCCCTGGGCAACGGCCTCGAGAACGGCTTCCTCACCGGCTGCTACGCGTTGTGCGTGCTGAGCAACGGCGACATCGTCGCCGGCGGCGACTTCAACACCGCGGGCGGCAGCCCGGCGGCGAACATCGCGCGCTGGAACGGCAGCGCGTGGACGCCGCTCGGCGCCGGCGTCGACGCCGCGGTCCTCGCGCTGCAGGCACGGGCGACCGGCGAACTGGTCGTCGGCGGCGGCTTCCTGCACGCCGGCGGCGTCTATGCGCAGTACCTCGCACAATGGAGCGGCACGTCCTGGTCGGTGCCGCAGTTGCCGTGGCTCGGCTCGCCCGCCTACGCGATGACGACGCTCGCCAATGGCGACACGGTGATCACCACCGCCGGGGGCGTGGCAACCTGGAACGGCACGACGCTGGTCGGCGACCCTCTGGCACCGCAAGGCGGCCTGCGCACCGTGGGAACGATGCCGGGCGGCAACCTGGTGGTCGGCGGCGAATTCCCGGTCGTCGGCACGCGCCAGGTTCCCTACCTGGCCCAGCGGGCGGCCACTGGATACGAGCCGGTCGGTTCGTCGTCGGCGC
>CAYMRG010000406.1:0-5168 GCA_964392555.1 uncultured candidatus Brocadiaceae bacterium | reverse complement strand
GTCCCACATCGTCACCAGGTCGAACGAGTGCGGCGCGAAACCGCGCGCGGCGATCGCCTCGTCGAGCGTGCCGTGGAACACGCGTTCGTTGCCGAGCGCCGCGATCGCTTCCTTGGCGATCGCCGCCGACGGTTCGACGCCGTGGACGTCGTGGCCCGCTGCCTGCGCGATGCGGAGGAAGTAGCCGGCGGCGCAGCCGACGTCGAGGATGCGCGCGTGCTCGGGGAGCCAGCGCTGCACGAGCTTCATGCGGCGCCGGTAGGTCTTGAGGTAGAGCGCCGATTCGCGCGCGTAGTCGGCGTAGCCGCGCTGCTTGGGGTTGTCGCTCTTCCAGTAGCCCGCGTCGTAGACGTCCCTCAGCGCCTGGCCCTGGAGGCGCGGCGTCACGTAGACGAGCGCGCAGTCGCTGCAGGTGACGACCGAGATCGGGCCATCCTGGAACTTCACGGTGCGGCGTTCGCTGCCGCACAGCTGGCAATGGGTGACGTCGGCCGAATCGCGGGTTGCCATCGTGGACCTCACAGGCGCCCGTCGGTGGGGGCGACGCGCGGCGCGCTGCGCTCGAGGAAGCGCTTGCGGAAGATCGTGCGGAACATCTTCCAGGCGGTGCGTGCCTGGCGACCGAAGGTGTCGGAGTGTTTCGACTCGCCGCCGAGCCGGTTGCCGTAGGTGACCGGGATCTCGATGACGCGGCAGCGCTCCTGCAGCGCCGCGCACATCATCTCCGGCGAGAACGCCGGGCCCGTCTCGCGCAGCCGCGGCCTGATCTTGTCGAACGTCGCGCGCGACAACGCGCGGAACGTGCAGCCGACGTCGGTGAAGCGCGGCTCGGCCGGCCGCAGCCAGCAGAGCTGCAGGAACTTGGCCATGAACACGTTGCCCCAGCGCAGCAGGAACCGCATGTTCGCGCCCTGCTGGACCATCTGCCGCGTCGTGCGCGTGCCCATCACCATGCCGGCGTCGTCGAGGTAGACGAGCAGCTTGACGACGTCGCGCGCGCGGAAGCTGCCATCCGCCTCGACCAGCACGAGCACTTCGCCGGTCGCCGCGGTCATGCCGGCGAGCAGGGCCGCGCCGTAGCCGGGGCGGTCCTCGCGGACGACGCGGGCGCCGGCGGCGGCGGCCAGCTCGGCGGTGCGGTCCTTGCAGTTGTTGTCGACGACGAGGATCTCGTCGAGGTGCGGTTCGGTGCGGAATTCCTCGACCACCTGGCGGATCGTCTGCTCCTCGTTGTAGGCGGGGATGACGAGCGAGACGGTCCGTTCGCGGAACATGGGCCGGAGAAGGATACCGCCGTTGCCAGCGTGTGCTACGACGGAGCCGGCCGCGTGCGGAACGTCAGACGGTTGCCGTCGGGATCGGTCGCGGTGAACGCCATGCCACCGCCGATTGGTTCGCAACGCTCGTCGCCGGCGGCGATGCAGCCGTGTTCGGCGCAGCGCGCCTGCCAGGGGGCGAGGTCGTCGACCACCGTGCACAGTCCGTTGGCCTGCAGATCGTCCGGTCGACGCACGAGGCGCACGGCGAACGCGCCGTCGCGGACGTTCGCGCCGTCGGGCCAGCGGCCGTCGACGTCGCAGCCGAACACCGTCGCGTAGAACTGCAGCGCGGCCTGGACGTCGGCGACCGGCAGGGTGCGCACGGCGTCGTCGGTCCGCTCGGCGAGCAGCAGTTCGAGGTCGTGGGCGGTCGTGACCGCGCGCGCCCACGGGCCGCGGCGCACCGTCCGCACCGGCTTGCCGGTCTCCCTCGCCAGCCGCTGGGCGGCCGCGGCGAGACGGTCGGTGCGACGCTGCGCCAGGTGGGGCAGGGCTGCGTCGAACGGCTGCGGCAGCGCCAGCAGCCACGGCGCGCCGTGTTGGTCGGGGCACCAGACGACCTCGCCGCGCCGCGCGGCCGCGAGGCAGGCCTGCAGGTCCTCGTCGCGCGCGTCGGGCACGTTCGCGGCCCGCACGAGCACCGGGCCGTGCCCGGCGGCGAACAACTCGGTCGCGGCGACCGTCAGCGGGTCGATCGGCCCCTGGGCATCGGCCGCGGCGTGCCAAGGCCGCAACTCGACCCCCGGACCGGCGAAGTAGCGCAGCATCGGCATGGCATCGGCCGGCCGCCCGAACAGGTAGACCGCCGCGCCTGGCAGCGCCTGCGCGATCTGCTTCAGCCAGGCGGTCTGCAGCGCCGCGGCTTCGGCCGGCCGGAGCGGCGGACAGAGCCCTGGTGGCACCAGTTCGGGGCGCGGCGCGGTCGCCAGGATCGCCAGCGCCGGGCCACGCGGCGCCGGCGTTGAACCCCCGGTGGGGCTTTCCGTTTGGTCGGCCATCCGGCCGGTTCTAACCTCCCCCTCACGTCCATGAACAGGATCCTCGTCGGCGCTCTCGGTCTGTTCGTCTGTTCGCTTCCCGCCCTGCGGGCACAAGCTGGCGCACCGGCCCGCAAACCGGGCGCGATCTTCCGGAGCGATGTCGACCAGTTCGTCGGCGCGCTGCGGAATGCGAGCCGCGACGCGCGCGGCGGCGTGCTGGGGGACTCGGTGACGACGACCGCGAAGATCCTCACGGCGATGGGGCACTGCCACCGCCGCTACCACTTCAGCGATGGCCCGGTGGTCCGACCGTCGCTCGACTACCTGATCAAACACCGGCAGCCCGACGGCAGCTTCGGCGACGCCGCGGCGACGACCTGGACGATCGACGCGCTGTCGGTGCTGAACCCCGACGGCTACCAGACCGAGATCGCCGACGCCCGGACGTGGCTGCGCCGCAGCGGCGCCGACGCGAAGGCCGCCGAAGGTTTCGCGGCTCGCGTCCAGGGCGTGCTCGATGCGGTGCGCGCCAACGTCTTCCCCGAACACCTCGGCGCCGAGGCGGCGAAGAGCGCGAAGGCCTGGAACCCGGCCGGGGGCGACCTCGGTGCCGCGGCCGACACGCTGCTGCAGCTGGTGGCCTGCCAGGTCGCCAACGCGCGGCTCGACCAGGCGCAGGCGCAACCGGGCGCGGCGACGTTCTCGCCGGCGCAGGAGAAGGCGTTCCAGTGGCTGTTCAAGCTGCAGAAGGACGGCGTGTTCGGCGGCAAGGGCGATGCGGCGGTCGCGCTGACCGGCTTCGGCCTGCTGGCGCTCGAGACCAAGCCCAAGGCGCTGCGCGCGGCCGACGAGCAGACGGCGATCGAGCAGGGGTTGCGCTGGCTGCTGGCGCAGCAGCGCGCCGACGGCACGTTCAGCGAGCAGCTGCCCAACTACACCACCTGCGTCGTCGTGGCCGCGCTGGCGCGCTGGGACGATCCGGCGGTCGCGCCGGCGCTGCAGAAGGCGCAGCGCGCGATCCTCGGCTTCCAGAACGCCGAGCAGAACGGCTACCAGGAGAGCGATCGCGACTACGGCTCGATCGGCTACGGCGGCGCGCAGCGCGGCGACAACAGCAACCTGCACTTCGCCCTGCAGGCGCTGCGCGACAGCGGTCTGCCGGCCGACGCCGATGCGTTCCGCAAGGCGGTGGTGTTCCTGCAGCGCACGCAGAACCTGAAGTCGGTCAACGACTTCTCCGGCAAGGTGCCCGACCCCGACAGCAAGGACGGCGCGATCCTCGATGCCACGTCCGGCGACGACGGCGGTGCCGCCTACTACCCGGGCAACAGCGCGGCCGGCTACATCGTGCAGCCCGACGGCAAGTCGGTGCCGCGCAGCTACGGCTCGATGACCTACGCGCTCTTGAAGTCCTACACGCTGGCCGGCCTGAAGCGCGACGACCCGCGCGTGCAGGCGGCGGTGAAGTGGGCGCAGCAGAACTGGACGCTCGCGGTCAATCCCGGCGTCGATCCGGCGCTCGGCGAAAAGGCGCAGTACCAGGGCCTGTTCTACTACTACATGGTGCTCGCGCAGGCGCTCGACCTTGCGGGCGTCGACACCGTGCAGGTGCCGCAGGCCGGCAAACCCGGTGAGGCGGCCGCGACCAGGGACGTGTCGTGGCGCGAGGAGCTGAAGAAGCAGCTCGCCGGCATGCAGGCCGCCGATGGCAGCTGGGTCAACGGCAAGAACAGCCGCTGGATGGAAGGCGAGGCGCTGCTCTGCACCTGCTACGCGATGGTCGCGCTGGAGCACTGCAAGTGACCGCGGCGACGCCGCTGGTCCTGCCCAAGGCGACGGCGTGGTTCCGCTTCGCCAACGGCGACGCGGCGGCGGGCGGCACCGGCCACCTCGGCGCCGTGACGCCGGCCGGCGAATGGTTCGACCTCGGCGCGCTCGACGTGCACGCGCTGCTGGCGCACGGCGCGCTGCGCGCCGACGACCTCGCACACCGCATCGCCGGCGCACCGCGCATGGCGGCGCCGCAGCGCTTCCTGCTGCCGGTGCCGCAGCCCGGCAAGATCCTCTGCCTGGCGAAGAACTACGTCGCGCACGCGCGCGAGTTCGGCGCCGAGGCGCCGACCGAGCCGATCTTCTTCGCCAAGCTGCCCGACACGCTGGTGCCGCACGGCGCGCCGGTCGTGATCCCGCACTGGCTCGAGACGCGCGTCGACCACGAGGCCGAACTGGCGCTCGTGCTCGGTTTCCCCGACGCGGAGCTGCGCGGCGCGAAGTACCTCGACGAACGCGACGCGCTGCGCGTCGTCGCCGGCTACACCGTGCTCAACGACGTCACCGCGCGCAAGCTGCAGGGTCAGGACCGCGAGCACAAGTATCCGTGGCTGCGCGCCAAGTCGCTCGACACGTTCTGCCCGGTCGGCCCGTTCGTCGTGCCGGCCGACGCGCTCGACGCCGGCGACCTCGAGGTGACGATGCGCGTCAACGGCGAGATCCGGCAGCGCGCGCGCACCAAGGACATGGTCTTCTCCATCGCGCAGGCGCTCGTCGCGATGGCCCGCTGCACGACGCTGCGCCCCGGCGACCTCATCGCGATGGGCACGCCCGAAGGCGTCGGTCCGGTCGTCGACGGCGACCGCATGGAAGTCGAGGTCGAAGGCCTCGGCGTCCTGGCCAACCCGGTCGTCAAGGAACGGCGCTGATCGTTCTCTTCTCTTCTATTCTCTTCTCTTCTCATCTCTTCTGGCTTCTGCCTTCTTCTCCTTCTGCCTTCTTCTCCTTCTGCCTTCTTCTCTGTGGTCTCTGTGTTCTCTGTGTTTATTTCTTCTTTGGTTTGCTTCTGAAGTCGATCGCGCTCAGCGCGAAACCCCAG
>CAYMRG010000405.1:0-5190 GCA_964392555.1 uncultured candidatus Brocadiaceae bacterium | reverse complement strand
CGGCGACCGCCACCAGCTCGCCGCGGTCGCCGCCGGCCAGGTGCTCGGCGACCTGTGCCGCGCCGCGCGCCCCGACCGCGGCGTCGGCCCGGCCCTCGCCGACTACGTCGCCGCGGCGACCGGCATGTCGCTGCCGGTGCAGCGCGACGGCGCGCCGATCGCCGACGCGGTGATCGCGCTGCGCACGAGCCACCGCTTCGGCGAGATGCCGGGCATCGGCGGGTTCGCCACGGCGCTCGCCGAACGCGACCCGCAGCGCGCGCTGCAGGTGCTCGACGCCGGCCACGACGACCTCGCGCGCGTGCCGGCCGAATGCGCGCTCGCGCCGTTCGCCGCGGCGCTGCAGCGCGCCGTCGACGCATCCGACGTCACCGCGGCGCTGCGGGCGCTCGGCAGCGTGCGCGTGCTGTGCGCGACGCGCCACGGCCCGCACGGCACGGCGGCGTGGAACCGCCGCGTCGAGGCGCTGCTCGGCGAACACGGCGTGCCCGTCGATCGGCCGTGGTACCGCGGCCGGCCGATCCTGATCACCGCCAACGACCCGCAGAACCGCGTCTGGAACGGCGACCTCGGCGTCGTCTGGCCCGACGAGCAGGGCCGGCCGGCGGTCTGGTTCGCCGACGCGGCGGGGCCGCGCGCGATCGCGCCGCTGCGGCTGCCGGCGCACGAGACCGCCTGGGCGATGACCGTGCACAAGGCGCAGGGCAGCGAGTACGACGACGTGCTGCTGGTGATGCCCGACAAGCCCGGCCCGCTGTGGCAGGCGTCGCTGGTCTACACCGGCATCACCCGCGCCCGCCGGCGCGCCCGGCTGGTCGCCGATCCGGCGCTGCTCGCCGCGTGCCTCGGCCACTGGCCGGAACGCAGCTCGGGACTGGCCGCGGGTCTGCTCGCCGACCGCGGCTGAGCAGGACCGTTCGCGCCTGGTGGCCGACTACTTCGCGGCCAACTACTTCGCGATCGGGTGCGTCGTCGGCAGCTTGCGCACGATCTCGCTCGCGGCCGGCGTCGTCTCCGGGTGGCCCCAGCCGCTGGCGCTCTTGCCGTCGGCGAAGTCGACGACCATGTTGTCGTCCTTGGTCGGGCTGACGCCGTTCGGCACGTGGTCGAGGCCGAGCTGCTTGCGCAGCTTCCACGCGATCACGTGGTCGGCGACCGAGCTGTCGCCGCTGAGGCCGAGCGCGCCGACCAGCTTGCCGCCGGCCGCGTAGAGGCCGAGGCCGCCGCCGAACACGTTCACGCCGCCGATCCGGTGGCCGACCATCGGGTCGTGCGCGGTGCCGAACAGGGCACCGTCGCCGCCGTAGGCGACGCCGGTGTCGACCGGGTTGCTGAACTGCAGGCCGAACAGGCTGCCGCCCGGCTGCGTCGCCGCGTAGAGGTTGGCCGTCGACAGCGAAAGCCCGGGCAGGCTGAACGCGTTCGCCGTGTTGGCCTTCTGCGCCGCGATCACGCGGCTGCCGGGCCACTGGTCGCCGCGGTCCTGGCCGCTGCGCGCGACCAGCGCGACGACGCCGTCGCGATCGACGATCGCCGCCCACATCGGCAGGCCGAAGCCGCCGTTGGTCTCGGCGACGACCTTCCGCAGCGCGGCGGTGACCGCGGCGTGGTCGGGCAGCAGGTCGCGGCCGTTGGCCGTCGAGGCGATCGGCGCGCAGCAGGCTGCGTGCGACGTCTGGCAGCCGGTCGCCAGCAGGGCGAGCCCGGCGAGGGCGAGGGTAGTGCTGGAACGGAGCGGGAACGAACGGTGCGTCATGGTCTCGGACCGCGAAGGGAAACCGCGGGGCGAGCACGGTAGCGACGGCCGACGGTGATTCCATGGCGTCGGGGAACGGTCGCTCATCGTCCGATTGCCGTCGCTGGGGCGGCTCGTCCCCCGCACGAGGAGCCCTTCGCCCGCTGTCCCACCGCAGGAACGCCTATTGCTCCCGGCGCCGGTCCACCCGCTCCGTAGGGTGTCGACTGCACGATCCATGATCTCACACGCCCGACTCTCCGCCGCGATCCCGCTGGCGCTCGCCCTCGCCTCCGCGGCAACCGCCCAGGTGCCCACGCTGCTCGCCGACACCAACCCGACGCAGCTCGGCGACCCGGTGGACTCGAATCCGGGGGGCTTCGTGCAACTCGGCGGCGATCTGGTGTTCTTCGCCACGAACGACGAGCACGGCGACGAGCTGCGCGCGATGGACCTCGCCACGGGCACGGTACGGCTCGTCGCGGACGTGCTTCCCGGCCCCACCGGCAGCGCGCCGCGCAACCTGACGGTGTGCAACGGCCTGCTGTACTTCGCGGCCGACGACGGCATCCACGGCCGCCAGCTGTGGGTGACCGACGGCACGGCCGCTGGCACACGGCTCGCGCTCGCGCCAGGCGGACCGCTGGCTTCGTCGCCGAGCAACCTGCTCGCGCACGGCAGCAAGCTCTACTTCGTCGCCGACGCCGGCCCCGCCTACGGCCGCGAGCTATTCGCCAGCGACGGCACCGCGCTCGGCACCACCGTCCTCGACATCGCCGCCGGCAGCGCGAGTTCGGCACCGGACAACCTGTTCGCGTTCGGCGCGCACGTCTACTGCCAGGCGGCCACGCCGGCCCTCGGCCGCGAACTGTGGCGCTCCGACGGCAGCGCCGCGGGCACGACCCTCGTCGCCGATACGGTGCCCGGGGCAGCCAGCGGCAACCCGCTGCTGTTCGTCGCGGCCGGCAACGACTTCGTCTTCGCGACTGCCAGCGGTCTGTGGCGCTGCGACGGCACGCCGGCGGGAACGCTGGCGATCGAAGCCCTGCCGGCAACATCGATCGCGAACGTCGCCGGAACGATCTACTTCGCCTCCGGCAGCGCGGTCTATTCGACCGACGGGTCCGTCGGCGGCGCGCACCTGCTCGGCAACTTCTCGGTGACCTGGCAGCCGGTCAGCGACCTCACCGCGCTCGGCTCCAAGCTGCTGTTCCGCGGCACCTACGGCGTCGGCTTCCAACGCTCGTGGGTGTCCGACGGCACCCCGGCCGGCACGATCCCGCTGCCGGCCACCCTGACGGCGAACCATGCGGTCCTCGGCTCGCAGCTCGTGTTCGAGGCCGACTTCGGCAGCAACTCCAGCCAGCTCTGGACGACCGACGGCACCGTCGCCGGCACCGTCGCCCTCGCACCGGTCAACGAGGTCCACGTGCCGCGCGACTTCCAGGCGATCGGCAGCACCGGGCTGGTCGCGTTCGCCGCGGACGGCCCCTACGGCCGCGAACCCTACCTCACCGATGGCACGGCGGCCGGCACGCACCTGCTCGCGGACGTCACGCCGGAGTCGAGCTACAGCCAGGACAGCTTCCTGACGTACTTCCACGACGCAGCGGGAACGTTGTTCTTCGGTGCCGAGCGGCACCTCTGGCGGTCCGACGGCACGACGGGGAACACCCGACCGGTGACCCCGCTCAGCCAGCCGCAGCCGGTGGTTGGCGATCTGGGGCTGGTCACGGCCGGCGCGAAGGTCTTCTTCTCCGGCACCGAGGCTGCAACCGGCAGCGAGCTGTGGGTCAGCGACGGCACGACCGCCGGCACCTTCCCCGTGCGCGACATCGCGCCCGGCCCCGCGTCGAGCTACGCGCAGGACCTCATCCCGGCCGACGACCTCGTCTACTTCCGCGCCAACCTCTGGGAGCTCTGGCGCACGGACGGCACGCCGCAGGGCACGTTCTGCGTGTCGAACCCGACCGGCTACGGCACGCTGGGCAACCGCGGTCCGTTCGGCCACGGGCTGGTGTTCGCGTGGAACCCATGGAACCTCGGCCAGGGCGAAGAGCCGTGGTTCAGCGATGGCACCGCGGCCGGCACCGTGCCGCTCGGCGACTTCAACCCGGGCGCCGGCGGTTCGAGCCTCGGTCAGCTCGCGACGCTGGGCGACAGGTGCCTGTTCACGCTGTTCGGTGGCAACGACCTGATGGCCACCGATGGCACACCGGCTGGCACCCACAGCCTGCTCGCGGGCATGGCCGATCCGCCACAGTCGATCGACAAGCTGACCGCGATCGGCGACCGCGCCGTGTTCACCGGCTTCACGCAGGCGAACGGCAACGAGCTGTGGGTCACGGACGGCACACCGGCCGGCACGCACCTGCTGGTCGAACTCGCCCCGGGCACGGCCTCCATCGCGGCCTTCCTGCCGACGCGCTTGGGCGACCTGCTGCTGTTCACCGGCAGCGTCCCGTACGGCACCGCTCGGCGGTTGTGGCGCACCGACGGCACGGCCGCGGGAACGTTCGCGCTGACGACCGACGATGCGACCGAGATCTTCGCGACCGGCGACCGCTTCGCCTGGCTGAACGTGAACACCGCCAATGGCGGCTCGGAACTCTGGCGCACCGACGGCACGGTCGCGGGCACCGGCCCGTATGCGGACCTGTGGCCCGGCGTCGAGTCGTCGTACGCGAGCCACTTCGCGATGACCAACGGCAAGCTGGTGTTCCGCGCCCGCCATCCGAACTTCGGCATGGAACCGTGGGTCCTCGACCTCGGCGCCACGCACCAGGCGGTCGGCTACGGCTGCAGCGCCACCCTCGGCGCCGGGCCGACGCTCGAAGGGCGCGACCCGGTCCTCGGCACGACGATCGCGCTGCGGCTCTACGACGGCCCGGATCCGGGCCTCAGCCTGGCACTGCTGACCAACTTCACGACCGCCACCTCGCCGATCGGCATCGGCTACTGCGCGCGCTTCATCGAGCCGGGCGCGGCCGGCTTCCACTTCGCCGTGCTGCAGGGCGGAGCGACGACCCACCCGCTGGCGATCCCCAGCACGCCCGCGCTCGCCGGTCTGCTGGTGCGCGCGCAGGCCCTCGTGCTCGGCCCCGGCGGGCTGCCCGAATGGGAGCTCAGCAACGGCGTCACGCTGTCGCTCGGCCAATGACGTCGCGCAGCGGCGCGGGCGCCGCGCTCGCAGGCGCCGCTGTCGCGGCGATCGCTCTCAGCCGAACCAGATCGTGTCGGTCAGCAGTTCGCGCAGCACCGCGGTCGCATACGCGCCGCGCGGCAGCGTGAACGCCAGCTCGAGGCCGCCGTCGACGGCCGCGGCCGCCGCGTCGGTGACCGGCACGCGCAGCGGCCGCCGTTCGCCGCGGCCGAGCCGGAACGGCAGCCCGACGAACACGTCGCGCGCGATGCCGAGGTCGGCCAGCGCCTGCGTCTCGATCGCCAGCGGCTCG
>CAYMRG010000404.1:1550-5210 GCA_964392555.1 uncultured candidatus Brocadiaceae bacterium | reverse complement strand
CTCGCCGAGCCCTTCGGCCTGCTTGTGCTTGATCTCCTCGACCTGCGCGCGACTGCGCTGCAGCGCGTCGCGCAGGCGATTGAGTTCCTGCTCGACCTCGTCGGCCGCGATCCGGCGGCCGGTGCTGGTCGGCGCGAACCCACGCAGGTAGACCTGCCCGACGGCGATGCCGGGCGCAACGGACTCACCGCGGACCCTGGTCATGACCGCGACCGCCGGGCTGGGCGTACGGCCGGGAACCCGGCGGGGACGTCGGCGAGCAGACGGACGGACGAGGGCATCATGCAGTCGGTTTCGAGAACGGATTCAACGGCTCCGGGCCGCGCGCGAACCATCGACCGCAAGGGCGACGCGACGCTGCGGCGTGCGTTCCGGGCAACCCGCCGGAGCAGCGAAGGGTAGCGCGTGCGCCCTGCCTCGGGTAGACATTGCACAGCGGCAGGGCGGTCGTCCCTGTACGCAGGACCCGCCCCCCCTGTCGATGGGACTTCACCCGACTGCGATCGTCGCCCCCGGCGCCGTCCTCGGCAAGGATGTCGAGGTCGGCCCCTATTGCGTCGTGGGCCCCCAGGTGCGGCTCGGCGACCGCACGCGCCTGCACGCCCACGTGGTGGTCGAGGGCGACACCTGGATCGGCAGCGACTGCGAGGTGTTCTCGTTCGCGGTGGTCGGCAGCTACCCGCAGGACAAGAAGCTGAAGACCAGCGAACCCGGCGGCAAGCTGCGCATCGGCGACCACAACCGCATCCGCGAACACGCGACGATCCACGGCGGCACCAGCTTCGGTTCCGGCGTGACCACGATCGGCAACCACAACATGCTGCTGGTCGGCTGCCACATCGGCCACGACGCGACCATCGGCGACCACGTCGTCTTCACCAACGGTGCGATGGCCGCGGGCCACACCTGGATCGGCGACCGCGCGATCCTCGGCGCGATGGTCGGCATCCACCAGTTCGCCCGCGTCGGCAAGCTGGCGATGGTCGGCGCGGGGGCGATGGTGTCGCACGACGCGCCGCCGTTCGCGACCGTCCAGGGCGACCGCGCCAAGCTGGTGGCGGTGAACCTCGTCGGCATGCACCGCAACGGCTACACGGCCGAACAGAAAGCTCTCGCGAAGCGGGTGTTCCGACTACTGTTCTGGCGTGCCGGCACGCTCCATCAGCGCCTCGAGTTCCTGCGCAGCACGTCCCTGTACGAGGACGAGGTCTGCCGCGAGATCGTCGAGTTCGTCGCCGAGAGCCGCCGCGGCGTCTGCAGTCCACGCTTCGGCCAGCGCGCGCGGGCCGGCGGTTTCGAGCCCGGTGCGGATGCCGCCAGCGCGACGTAGCACGGCGGCGCGCGCCGCGTGGTGGGCGGCGGGCTGCGCGACCTTGCTGGCGACCGGCCTCGCGGCGCAACAGCCGGGCGCCGCCAAGCCGAAGCCGGCCGCGCCGGCGGCGGTGCCGGCCGCAGTGCCAGCCGCAGTACCCGCCGCCGTGCCGACGGCGCAGGCGCCGGGCAACGCGAACGCCCAGGGCGCGGTCACCGTGCGGCGGTTCACCACCGACGACGGCAGCCGCTTCATCCTGGTCGTCGATCCGTCGCTGCCGCAGGTCCACTGGGCGCTCGCGTCGCTGGCCGATCCGGCGGACGAGCCGCTCGGCCTCGAAGGGCTGGCCGCAACCACGGTCCGGGCGTCGCTCGGTGGGTCGTGGCGCACCGGCAGCAAGGACGTCACCAGCGAGCAGCAGGCCCTGGCCGAGCTCGACGAAGCCTGGCAGAAGGCGATCCGTTCGCCGGGCGATGCCGCCGCGCTGGCGCGCGTCAAGGAACTCGACGATGCCGCGGCCAAGCTCGGCGACCGCGACGTCTTCCACCGCGTGCTCGCGGCGATGCCCGCCTACGACCCCGAAGTCGTCGAGGACGGCCCGATCTGCACGCTGGTGGTGACGACGCTGCCGGCGGCGGTGCCGGCGGTCGGCCAGCTGCTGGTCGAACGGCGCGAACAGCAGGCGCTGCGCGACCTGGCGCAGATGTGGTGGCAGGGCCTGCAGAGCCGGCTCGCCGCGCACGCGGCGAACCCGATGACGCGCGTCTACGCCGAGCTGCTCGCCCTGGCGATGCCCAACCATCCGGCGGGTCGCACATTCGAACAGCCGACGACCGTCGCACCGCGCCGCGCGCAGGCGCTGCAGGTCTGGCAGGTGACGCAGAATCCCGAACGCACCGTGCACGTGCTGCTCGGTGACTTCGACCCGGTGGCCGTCGAGGCCGCGCTGCGGCCGGTGTTCGCCCGCACCGACCTGCCGGCCCCGCCGACGCCACCGACGCCGCCGCGCGCGATCGCCGGCGTGCGGCGGTCCGTGGTGCCGGGCGTCGGTGCCGCGACGATCGCGATGGGCTGGCTGCTGCCCGCCGGCGTCGACCCCGAAGTGCTCGAGACGGCCGCGCGCTGGTTCGGCGGCGGCGAGACGAGCTACGTCGGTCAGGAGCTGCTGCGCAAGGGCCACACCAAGCTCACGGTCCGTTGCCGCGCGCCGTGGCCCGAGGCCGTCGACGGCCGCAGCCTGCTGCTGCTCGAAGCCCGGGACGAGACCGGTTCGGCGACCCTCGCCGAGCACGTCCAGCAGATCGTCGCCCAGGTCGGCACGCGCGGACCGCTGCCGCGCGAGATCCAGCTGGTGAACACCGCGCGGCAACGCGAGTGGATGGAGCTCACCGACGATCCGCGCCGGCTGGCGGCCGAAGTGGCCAAACGCGGCCTGCTGTGGCCGCAGCAGCGGGTCCGCGTCGGCGTGCCGCCGCCGGTGCTCGCCAAGTCCGTCATGGATCTGCTGAACACCTTGCTGGCCGGTCAGCCGGTCGTCGTCGAGGGTCGCCCATGAACGCGCCGACGTCGTCGCGCCGCTGCCCGCCGGCGCTCCTCGCCCTCGCGGCAGCGGTCGCGGCCTGCGGTTCTCCCCCGCCCCCGCCGCCGCGCCCGGCGCCCGTCGACCCCGCCCCACCGCCGCTCGCGGTCGTGCCGCCGAGCGCGCCCCGCGGCGGCGTCGAGCTGAGCAAGCTGCCGACAAACGGCGTCACCCTCGCGCTCGCCCCGGCGAGCGGCGACGTCGCCCAGATCCAGCTCGGCATCCTCGCCGGCGCGTTCTTCATGGCGCCGGGCCTCGCCGAACTCGCGGCCCAGACGATCGTCGAAGGTTCGGACGCGGCGCAGGGTCGCAACAGCCTCGCCCAGACGATCCGCAACCTCGGCGGCGATCTGACCGTGCAGGTCGGCCCGGTGACGACCTGGATCGGCGCACGCGTGCCGCGGCCGCGCTGGAACGAGGCCGTCCAGGCGATCGCGGTGGCGCTCGCCAACCCCGTCCAATCCCGTTCGCAGATCGAACGGATCCGCGACGACCTGATCCTGCAGCGCACGGCCGAGATCCGCACCAACCCGACCGTCGCGATGGCGCGCGGGCTGCTGCTCGGCGAGACCAGCACCTCGGGCTACCTGACGTCGCTGCTCGACCGCGACCCGAGCGAGGTGTCGCTGTTCATCAGCCGGCTCTACCGACCGAACAGCACGATCCTCGCGCTGCAGGTCGCCGGCGAACCGAAGGCGATCCGCGACACCGTCGCCAGCGACGGCCCCGGCTCGCTCGCGACCTGGGTGCCGCCCGCGCCACCACCGGG
>CAYMRG010000404.1:0-1540 GCA_964392555.1 uncultured candidatus Brocadiaceae bacterium | reverse complement strand
CACGCCGTCGTTCAGCGACCGCCGCTTCGCCAGCGGCGTCTACTGGTCGCCCGGCGACCGGGACGGCGGGTGCCGCGCCTCGCTGGTGCTGTTCATGCCGGACCTCGGCCAGATCAACGCCGCCGAGCAGCTGATCCTGCACGCGTGCCTGACGCTCGATGGCACCGGCGGGCGCATCGAGCAGATCATGCGCGAGAACGGGCTCTCCGGCGTTCGCTGGCAGACCGAGTTCGTCCAGACCAGCGACGCGGTGGCGCTCGTGATGTCGGCCGACCTGACGTCCGACCAGGCCGCGACGGCCTGGCGTTCGCTGCAGAAGGCGCGGCAGTCCCTGCGCGACGTGCCGCCCAGCACCTCGGAGATCGAACTCGCGCGCCGCCGCGCGCTGCTGACGGCGCGACTCGGCCAGCTGCGCGCCGCCGACCGCCTGCGCGTCGCCACCAACCTGGAGATCCGCAGCGTGCCGCTGTCGCGCGTCGAACAGCGTCTCGCCGACCTGGCGCGCCCGGGCGCCCTCGACGTCACCGCCGAGGCGACCGCCTACCTGGAGCAGCCGGTGGCGCTGGTCGTGTTCGGCGGCAAGGTGCCGGCCGACCTGACCGGCGTCCATTCGTTCGAGGCGTTGCCGCCCGGGGCGAAGATCCGCGCCGACAGCCCGAACCTCTCGGTGCAGGCGACGGCCGGCGAGCCGTTCGTCGAGCGCGCGATCGAGGCCGCGGGCGGCGCGCAGCTGCTCGAGCGCTTCCTCGGCTTCACCTACACCGGCGCGCTGACCGCCAGCGAGGCGCCGGAGGTCACCGAACGCATCGAATGGCGCACCGACGGCGCGCTGGGCCGCCGGCGCGAGCTGCTCGGCAGCACCGTCGAGACGGCGCTGACCGGCAGCGCGGGCGTCGAACAGGTCGGACCGCAGAAGCTCGTGCTGCAGCCGAACGAGGCCGCGATCCTGCAGCGCGAGATGGCGCGCCACCCGCTGGCGCTGCTGGCGGCCGCCGCGCGCCGCGAACTGCGCTTCCGCCCGATCGCCCAGCGCAACGTCGGCGATCGCGACCTGATGATGCTCGAGGCGATCAGCGATCGCTTCGATCGCCTGCGGATCCACGTCGACATGCTGTCGTCGCTGATCCGCCAGGTCGACGTCTGGGAGACGCTCGCCGACGGCTCGCTCGTCCACATCGAGGACGCCTGGTCCGACTACCGCAGCGTCGGCGGCGTGCGCGCGCCATTCCGCCGCCTGACGACGCAGAACGACGGCCAGAACCGCACCCAGCTCGAGCTCACCGACTGGCAGCCGACGTTCCGCGCCGCCAAGGCGAGCGCCGCACCACCGCCCAAGCCACCGCAGCAACCGCCCACCCAGCCACCCGCACAGCCACCGAAGCCGGCGACCAAGCCCGCGAAGTGACGCACGCCGGCAACGACCGCCCCGCCACACTGCGCCGCCCACCAGCCCGCCTTCACCCGCCCCCCCCCCCCCCCCCACCCCCCCCAATAATGGGGCCACCAAGGGGCCCCCCCACCCCCCCCGGGGCGGGGCGAA
>CAYMRG010000403.1:0-5210 GCA_964392555.1 uncultured candidatus Brocadiaceae bacterium | reverse complement strand
TCGCGCGCGCAAACCAGCGCCAGCAGCGTGCAGGTCGACGCGGTGTCCTGGATCACGCCGGACCACGCGGGCGCGAGGCCGAGCAGCTGCCGCAGCCAGTCGCAGGCACGATCCTCGAGTTCGGTGAGCGCCGGCGCCGTCTGCCACGCGAGGCCGAGCACACCGAGGCCCGTGCTGAGGAAGTCGCCGAGCACCGCGGCGAGATCGCCGTTGGACGGGAAGTAGCCGAAGAAGCGCGGATGCTGCCAGTGCGACAGCGCCGGCAGGATGCGCGCCTCGAGGTCGTCGAGCACCGCGTCGAAGCCTTCGGCCGCTTCCGGCGGCGCCTTCGGCAGGGCCGCGAGGAGTTCGCCGGGCGCGATCGTCGAGCGGATCGGCAGGTCCGCGACCCTCGCCCGGTAGTCCGCGAGCCAGTCGACGACGCGGTGGCCGAGGCGGCGGAACTCCTCCGGCGACATCGCCAGGGCCGCTTCGTCGTCGGCGCTCACGGCGCACCGCCCGCGGGGTGCGAGGCCGCAGCGAGTGCGGTGCGGGCAGCCGAAGCGCGATGCGAGCGGAACTTCCGAGCCGGGTGGTGCACACCGCATACGCTACGCGACGAACCGCCCGCTGCGCTCGATTGCGTCGTTCCCGCCAGGCGGGCGGGAACGGCGAGGAACGCGGCCGAGGTCCTGCTATGCTCGTCGACTCGGAATCCACCACACCACGCCGAGCGCGCGCCAGCCGATGGAAGACCCGCGTCGCAGCCCAGAACCACCCCGCCCCTCCGCTGCCGACATCGCCGCGACCATCGCCCTGCTCGGCGACGATCGCGCCGCGATCCACGGCGTCGCGCGCGATCGCCTGATGCGCTGGGGCGACGTCGTGCTCGTGCAGCTGCGCGAGGCGGCCGAGGCGGACCACGTGCGGACGCGCGCCCGCAGCCGCGCGCTGTTGCGCGCCTTCGAGGTCCGGGACCTGCTGCGGCGGTTCGCCGGGCTGCGGCTCGGCAAGGGCGGCCGGAGCTCGGCGTCGACGTTGCTCGACGGCGCGGTGCTGCTGTCGAACATGGTGCGCACGTTCGTGCCGGACACGCTCGAGCTGGCGAGCCGGCTGCGGCTCGAAGCGGCGCGCTTGAAGAAGCAGTTCACGGCCCGCAGTCTGCCGACCTGTGCCAGGCTGCTCGGCGAGCGCCTGCACGCTGAGCTCGGCCTGCAGGGCAGCGGCGCCAGCGTGCTCGAGATCGACCACGTGATGATCGACCGGGTGCTGCAGGCGCGCACCGGCATCCCGGTGTCGCTGTCGCTGATCTACCTGCTGGTCGCGCGCTGGGCCGGGCTGTCGGCGGTCGGCGTGGCGCTGCCCGACCACTTCCTCGTCCGGCTGCATGGCGTGCGGCCGCTGCTGGTCGATCCGTTCCATGGCGGCCGCACCGTGACCAAGTCGGACTGCTCGCGCTACCTGCGCGCGAGCGGCCACGATCAGGTCCAGGAGCACCTGCGCGACCTGACCGATCGCGAGGTGCTGATCCACTACCTGCGCTGCCTCAAGCGGGCCGCCAGCTACCGGGCGGCTCCCGACGCCGAACAGACGCTCGGCCGCGCGCTGGCGTTGCTCGAGACGCCGTGACGAACGCGTTCGGCGAGCGGTGGCGAACTGATCATCGCCGGTGGCGAACTGGGCATCGCCGGTGGCGCCGCGCGAGCTGCCTCGCGCTGCTGGCGGCTGCCGGCTGCGCGGGGATCTTCCAGGAACGGCGTCCGGCGGTCACCCAGAGCTACGCGGTCACGGTCGCTGTGCACGGCGCGCTGCGCGTCGGCAGTGCCGAGCGCGACGTCACGCCCGAGCGCGTCGGCGGCTACATGAGCGGCTTCAACCTCGGCCGCACCAGCACCGAGGTGCTGACGCACCTGAAGGTGCGGGCGCTGGTCGTCGAGTGCGAGGGGCGGCCGTTCGCGATCGTCGGCATCGACAACCTCGGCGTGATGCGCGAGGACACGGACTGGATCAAGGCCGGGATCCCGGGCTTCGCCAATGGCGACGTGTTCCTGTGCGCGAGCCACACGCACGCCGGTCCCGACCTGATCGGCCTGTGGGGCTACTACTTCCTGTCGTCGGGGCGCGACCCGGAGTACGTCGGCGGACTGCGCGCGGCGATCGCGGCGGCGGTCGCCGAGGCGCGCGCCGGCGCCGCCCCGGCGCGGCTGGTGCGCGGCGAGGCGCTGCTGCCGCCGACCGGCCTGGTCAAGAACAGCAACCACGCCGAGGTCTTCGATCGCCGCGTGACGGTGCTGCAGGCCCAGGCGCTCGACGACGGCCGGCCGCTGGGCACGCTGCTGCACATGGCCTGCCACCCCGAAGTGCTGCCGCGGCGCAACACGGCGCTGAGCGCCGACTTCGTCGGCGAGCTGTGCGACCAGTGGCGCGCGCGCGGCCATGGCCAGGCGGTGTTCGTCAACGGCGCGCTCGGCGCGATGGTCTCGCCGAACGTGCAGCCGCGCGATCGCGAGGGCCTGCAGAAGCTCGGCGGCGGCGTCTGCGATCTCGCCGAGCGGGCGCTCTCCGGCGCCGCCGAGGTGCCGATCGACGCGGTCGAGGTGCGGCGCCGCGACGTCTACCTGCCGATGCGCATGCTCGGCTTCCGACTCGGGCGCATGACCGGCGCGTTGCCGCGTCAGCTCTACGGCGGCGCCGCGCGCAGCACGGTCGGCTACCTGCGGCTCGGCACGTTCGAAGCGGTCGCGTTGCCCGGCGAGATGGAGCCGGCGCTCGCAGCGAAGCTGCGCGCCGAGTCGGCGCGCCCCGACCTCGTGCTGTTCGGTCTGTGCGACGACGAGGTCGGCTACCTGCTGCGTCGCCAGGACGCGCTCGATCCCGAGTTCGCCTACGAGCGCTCGATGAGCCCGTGCGTCGACGCGGGCGAACTGGTGCGCGGCGCGGTCACCGGACGCTGAGGCGGACGCCCGGGCATCGTCACCGCGGAAAGTACGGCCACGGCAGCCAGTGGTTGACCAGGTCGTAGACCGGCCAGAACAGGTAGGGGATCACCTTGATCAGTGCGATGAAGATGACGAGCCCGATGTACGGGATGTTGTTCAGCGCCGTGTAGAGCCCGCGCGTCTGCGGCAGCAGGCCCTGCACGACGCCGGCGCCGTCGAGCGGCGGCACCGGCAGCACGTTGAAGATCGCCAGCAGCAGGTTCAGCATCAGGAACGTGCCCGCGATCCGCCGCAGCGCCTCCTGCGTGCTGTCGTGAGGATGGCCGACGAACCACAACACGGTGAAGGCGATGGCCGCGAGCGCGAGGTTCGACAGCGGGCCGGCCGCCGACATCAGCGCCGCCTTCCTCGGGTTGCGCAGCGCCCAGATCGGGTCGATCGGTGCGTGCGCGTAGCCGAAGCACATCGAGCCGTTGCTCATGAACAGGCTCAGCAGCGGCAGGACCAGCATGCCGAACGGCTCGCGGCGCATGTGCGGCACCGGGTTCAGGGTCACCTGGCCCGACAGGTAGGCGGTCGGATCGCCGCCGAGCTTCGCGAACAGCGCGTGCGAGGCCTCGTGGACGGTCAGGCTGATGATCAGCGTCACGAACCAGAGGACCATCCCCTCGTAGTTCACGAATCGTCCTCCGTGTCCCAGGGGGCGCTGGCGTCACCGCCGCCGCCCTTGTCGCCGCCGTCGCCGCTCTCCGCCTCGGCGTCGTCGTCGAGGCTCTTCGCGAGGTCGTCGACGACCTTGCGCACCTTGGTCTCGGTCGCAGCGAGCTTCTGGCGGCAGATCGCCAGCAGCCCCGCGGCGCGCTCGACCTTCTCGGTGAGCACGTCGAGGTCGATGTCCCCGGACTCGATGTCCTGCAGGATCCGTTCGAGCTCGGCGCTGGCCGCGGCGTAGGACGGCTCCTCGCCCTTCTTCTTCTTGTCGCTCATGATGGATCGTTCTGGACGCGGACGACGCGCACGTCGGCGCGGCCGTCCCGGAACTGAACTTGGATCGCCTGCTCGTCGGCGAGGCGTTGCGCCGACGGCAGCACGCGTCCCGCGGTGTCGCGGACGAGGGCGTAGCCGCGGCCGAGCACGCGCGCCGGATCGAGCAGGCGCTGGCGCATCGCCATCTGGTCGAGGCGCGCGGTCTGCCGCTCGAACAGGCGCGCGACCAGGTGGCTGGCGCGCGCGGCGTGCGTGCGCAGATCGGCGCGTTCGCGGGCGAGGCGCAGGCGCGTGCCGCTGGCCAGTTCCCGCCCGGCGGCGGCGAGGCGGTGGCGCTGCTCGGCCAGCAGGTGCAGCGCCGCGCGCTGCACGGTGTGCGCGCTGCGGCCGAGTTCGTGGCGGCGGTCGGCGAGGATGTCGGCGACCGCGTCCTGCAGGCGCAGGGCGCGTTCGCGGACGTCGGCGCGCGCCTCGGCGACGTTGCGCGCGATCAGCTCGGCGACCGCGGTCGGCGTCTTCTCGGAATGCGCGATCGCGTCGAGCACCGACTGGTCGCGCTGGTGGCCGATGCCGACGACGACCTTCAGCGGGTGCCTGGCGACCGCGAGCGCGATGTCGCGGTCGTCGAACCACGCGAGGTCGGTGCGCGAACCACCGCCGCGCACGATGCACAGCACGTCGAACTCCGCGGTGCGCTGCGCGAACCAGGCGAGGCCGGCGAGCACGCTCGGCTTCAGTTCGATGCCCTGCACCTTGATCGGGAACAGCGTCACTGCACAGCCGCTGCGCGACTCCTCGAGATGGCGCAGGAAGTCGTTCCAGCCGTCGGAATCGGGGCTGGCGAGCACGCCGACGCGCAGCATCGGCACCGGGAACCCGAGCGAACGGTTGCGGTCGGCGAGGCCCTGCTGGCGCAGGTCGGCGAGGATCTGTTCGCGCGTCAGCGCCAGCTTGCCGAGCGTGAACGTCGGATCGATGTCCTGGACGACGATCTGGAAGCGGCCGCTGGCCGGGTAGAGGTCGACCTTGACCAGCACGCGGATCTCGAGACCGTCGCGCAGCGTCATCGGCTGCGCGCCCGACGCGAGCTTCGCCAGCAGGCGCTCGGCGGTGTTCGCGAACAGCGCGATCTCGACCGCAGCGAGCGCCCGCGGCGCGCCGCGCGCCTTCTCGACCAGCTGGAAGAAACGGTGCTGACGGCCGGCCGACTTGTCGAAGTCGACGACCTCGCCGACGACCCAGAACGCCTGTGGGAACAGCTGGCGCAGGCCATCGCGGACCAGCTCGTTGAGCTGCGCGGTCGTG
>CAYMRG010000402.1:0-5235 GCA_964392555.1 uncultured candidatus Brocadiaceae bacterium | reverse complement strand
TCATGGCTGCGGTGAATATCCCGGTGATGGCGAAGGTCCGTATCGGCCACTTCGTCGAGGCGCAGATGCTCGAGGCGATGGAGGTCGACTGCGTCGACGAGAGCGAGGTGCTGACGCCGGCCGACGAGCAGTTCCACGTCGACAAGCGCGTGTTCAAGACGCCGTTCGTGTGCGGTTGCCGCGACCTCGGCGAGGCCCTGCGCCGCATCCACGAAGGCGCCGCTCTGATCCGCACCAAGGGCGAAGCCGGCACCGGCAACGTCGTCGAGGCGGTGCGTCACCTGCGCGCGCTGCGCGGGCAGATCCGCGAGCTGGCGGGCCAGGACGGGCCGTTCCTCGAACGCAAGGCGAGCGAGCTGCGGGTGCCGTTCGAGCTGGTCGCCTGGGTCGCCGAGAACCAGCGGTTGCCGGTCCCCAACTTCTCCGCCGGTGGCGTCGCGACGCCGGCCGACGCCGCGCTGATGATGCAGCTCGGCGCCGAGGCGGTGTTCGTCGGTTCGGGCATCTTCAAGTCGGGCAGCCCGCAGCAGCGGGCGCGCGCGATCGTGCGCGCCGTGACGCACTACGACGACCCGAAGGTGCTGGTCGAGGTCAGCACGGGCCTCGGCGAGCCGATGGTCGGCATCGACATCAACACCATGCCGCCGAGCGAACGGCTGGCCGGCCGCGGTGTCTGAGCCGACGGCGACCACCGAAGCGCCGCTGGTCGGCGTGCTGGCGCTGCAGGGCGACTTCGCCGAGCACGAGGCGGCGCTCGCGGCGTGTGGCCTGCGCACACGCCAGGTGCGGTCCGCGGCCGACCTGCGCGGCCTCGACGCGCTGGTGCTGCCCGGCGGCGAGAGCACGACGATGCTCAAGCTGCTCGACGTCGAAGGGCTCGAGCGGCCGCTTGGCGAGCTGCTGCGCTCGGGGCTGCCGGTGCTCGGCACGTGTGCCGGCATGATCCTGCTCGCCGCCGAGGTCGAGAATCCCGTGCAGCGCAGCTACGGCGTGCTGCCGATCCGCGTCGTGCGCAACGGCTACGGCCGCCAGGTGCACAGCGGCACGTTCGCGCTGCAATCCGACGTGCTGCCGCCGGGCACGACCGGCACGTTCATCCGGGCACCGCGCATCACGCACGTCGGCGGGGGCTGCGAGGTGCTCGCGCGGCGCGGCGGCGATCCCGTGCTGGTGCAGCAGGGGCCGGTGATGGCGGCCGGGTTCCACCCCGAGCTCGAACCGGATCACCCGGTCTACGCGCGGTTCGCCGCGCTGGTCCGCGCTCGGCGGGCGGCGGCGGCGCGAGGAACGGCGGCGACGCGATGAACGACGGCGATCGTGGCATCCGCTACGACCTCGAGCCGGCGCTCGGCGCCGCCGAGTTCGTCGACGTCCTGCGGCGCTCGACGCTCGCCGAACGGCGGCCCGTCGACGATCCGGCGCGGATCGCCGCGATGCTGGCCAACGCCGACATCGTCGCGACCGCCCGCGACGCCACCGGCCTGCTGGTCGGCATCGCCCGCGCGGTCTCCGACTTCGCCTACTGCACCTACCTGTCGGACCTCGCCGTCGACGCGGCCTGGCAGGGACGGGGGATCGGCCGCGAACTGGTCCGGCGCACGCAGGCGGCCGGCGGCCTGGACGCGACCCTGATCCTGCTCGCCGCGCCCAAAGCCCGCAGCTACTACCCGCACATCGGCATGCAGCACCACGACTCGTGCTGGCTCGTGCGGCCGGCGGGGCACCCCGGAGCGATTGAGCGAAAGTCCCTGTCGGAAGAGCTCTAGAGCGATCGCGGCCGGGCCGTTCGGCAGCCGCCGAGCGAGCGCGGCGACCACCGGCGTGCATTTTCCGGGATTCCACCTCCGGTCCGACGCCGCGTTCCGCCTTCGTGGGTTGACTCCCATGTATCGTGGCACGCGAACCCTCAACCGCTCGAATCGCGTGTCCGTCTCGTTCCCGCTCGACGACGGCACTCCGGGCCAGGACCCGGCGGTGCGTCGTGCCCAGCTCGCTGCACTCTGCGAGCGCTACTACCCGCGTGTCTGCGACCGCGTCCATCACCTGCTGGCGCGCGACCTGCGGCGCGGGCGGCCGTGGCTGGCGTCGCTGCTGAGCACCGGCGACATCGTCCACGAGGTGTTCCTCGGCGTGGTCCGCGACTTCGACGGCTTCCGCGGCGAGTCCGAGGAGGCGTTCGTCGCCTACCTGGCGCGCCTGACCCGCAACCGCCTCGTCGACACCGTGCGCCACCACGAGGCCGCGCGCCGCGACCAGCGCCGCACCGAGCGCGACGCCGACGAACCGTCGGCTGCCCAGGTGTCGCCTGGCGCCAGGCTCGTGGCGCACGAAGACGTCGAACTGCTCGGCCGCGTCCTCGCCCGCCTGCCCGAACGCGATCGCGCGCTGCTGCGCGGGCGACTCGAGGACGAGGAACCGTTCGAAGCGCTCGCAACGACGCTCGGCTACGCCTCGGCGGACAGCGCCCGCAAGGCGTTCCACAGCGTCCAGGCGCGCGTGCTGGCGCTGATGGAGATCGCCAGGCGAGGGCAGGCATGAGCGCCGAACCGGCCGATCGCGGCAGTTCGGCCTCGGTCCTCGAGGCGCTGATCGCGCACGCGCTCGAGGCCATCGAGCGTGGCGAGTCGGTCGACGCCGCCGCGCTGTGCGCGGATCGCCCGGACCTGCTCGCGCCGCTCGAGGCCTCGCTGCGCCGGCTGCGCCAGCTGCCGTCGCTGCATCGCGAAGCGGTGGGCCGTGACCTGTCGCTCGGCGCGGTGCTGGTCGACCGCTACCGGCTCGAAGAACGCATCGGCACCGGCGCGATGGGCGTGGTCTACCGGGCCCAGGACCTGCAGCTCGGTCGGCAGGTCGCGATCAAGGTGCTGCGTCCGGAGCTGGTGGTCGGCGCGCGCATGGACCTGCGGCTGGCGCGCGAGGCGCAGGTGCTCGCGAGCATCCGCCACCGCAACGTCGTCACCGTGCACGACTGCGGCCAGGCCGCGGATGGCCGTTCGTTCGTCGTCATGGAGCTGCTGCACGGCACGCCGATCGGCCAGCTGCTGCGCGACGAGTCCGGCAGCAAGGTGCTGACCGGCGAACGCCGCCTGGCGAACTTCCGCCGCGTGCTCGGCGATCGCTGCCCGCTCGGCGACAACGACGTGCGCCAGGTCGTCGCGTGGATCGCGGACGCCGCGGCGGGCGTCGATGCCGCGCACGCCGCCGGCGTCGTGCACCGCGACGTGAAGCCGTCGAACCTGTTCCTCGAGCGCGACGGCCGCCTGATCGTGCTCGACTTCGGCATCGTCTCGAGCGGTTCGCACGCGACGATCGGCAGCGACGGTTCGCCGATGGGCACGCCGTCCTACATGGCGCCCGAGCAGCTCGACGTCGGTGCCGCACCCGACCGACGCAGCGACGTCTACGGCCTGGCCGCGACGCTCAACCACCTGCTGACCGGGCGCGCGCCGTTCGTCGGCTCGATCCAGCAGGTGCTCGCCTCGCTCGCGAAACGCGAACCCGCGCGCGCCGACCGCATCCGTCCCGGCTTGCCCGCGGACCTGCTGGCGATCGTCGAGAAGGGCATGGCCAAGGCGCCCGCGCAGCGCTACCAGACCGCGGCGGCGCTGCGCGACGACCTGCTCGCGTGGCTCGAGTTCCGACCGGTGTCGGCGCGGCGCGTGTCGTGGCTGACGGCCGCGTGGCGGCGGGCGAAGCGTTCACCGGCGGTGCGCGCGGTGGCGGTGGTGTTCGCCGTGCTGCTCGCCGGTGTCGCCTGGACGTCGCTTGCCGCGGCGCGGCGCGATGCGCGGCAGGCGCGCAGTGCCGAGCTGTGGACGCACGTGCCGCCGGCGCTGCTCAACGAGCCGCGCAGGTTCCGGGCGACGAGCGCGATGCGGAGCGCCGCCGAATTGCAGGACGTGCTCGACGGGCTCGTCGCCTGCACGGACGACGGCGTGGCGCTCGCACTGCGTGCGCTCTGGCGGGCCGATCGCGGCGATTTCACCGGAGCGGCCGACGATGCGCAGGCGATCGTCGCGCTCGGCGACGCGCCGTATGCGACCTTCGCACTCGCCGAATACCGCGCCGGCCGCGTGCCGGATCCGACGGCCGAGGCCCAGCAGGGGGTCGCCTGCGGTGGCACCGCGGATCGCGCCCTGGCGTTCCTGCACGCGCTGCGGGTCGGCGTGCCGAGCGAGCGCTGGGGGGAGCAGCTGCTCACCGCAGGGGATGCGCCGATCCCGACGATGGGCTTCGCCGAGTTCGACCTCGTGCTGCGCGTGCGCCGCGCGCTCGCGGCCGGGGACTTCTACGAACGCGTCCGCCTCTGCCAGGCGATCGAGCAGGACGTCGCCCGGCTCGAGGCGATCCGCGGCCGGCCGTCGGCGATCGGCAGCCTGGTGCTGGCGAACAGCCTGCTCACCCAGGCGCGGTTCGCCGAGGCGCGCCGCGCGGCAGAAGCCGGCTACGCGCTCGCGCCCCTGGACTTCTCGCTGCGGATCGTCGGCGGTTCGGCGGCACTCGAGAGCGGCGACACGGCCGCCGCGGTCGCGCAGTTCCGCCGTGCGATCGAACTGCAGGGCAGTTCGGTGCATGCCCGCGAGATGCTCTGCGACGCGCTGATCGCCCGCGACGAACTCGACGCCGCCGAAGCGGTGGTCACCGAGCCCTCGCTCGTGGCCGGCGACGACGGGCGCTACGAGAAGCAGCACGGCCTGGTGACGTTCGCCCGCGCGCGGCGCCTGCTCGACCCGGCCGACGCGACGGCCGAGCAGCGGCAGGCAGGACTCGCGCTCGTCCAGAGCGCCCGCACCTCGTTCGCGAACGCCGGCGCCAAGGGCGTCGAGGCCGCGCTCGAGACGATCCTCTGCGACCGCTACCTCGGCGATCGCAGCAGCTGTGCGCCGATGCTCGAGTGGCTCGCCGAACGCCCGCTCGACAGCGAGATGATCCGGGTCGTCTCGCGATCGCTGCCCGCGACGCTGGCGCCGGACGAGGTCGCCGCGCTGAACAAACTGCTCATGAGTCAGGCCACCGCCCTCGGGGCCCGATCCCGCTGAACCAACCCACGCCCTCCCTAACCCGATGCTCGACCGATGAACGCACCAGCCGCTGCTCTACCTCTCCTCTTCCTCGGTAGCTTGTTTGCGCAATCGCTGCCCCGCGGCGCCTCTGCTGCCTGGGACGCTGCCTTCGTTTTCGATACCCCGGACACGGAGGTGTTCCTGAAGGGCAAGAACTTGCCGATGCACCTGA
>CAYMRG010000401.1:0-5241 GCA_964392555.1 uncultured candidatus Brocadiaceae bacterium | reverse complement strand
AGTACTTCAACGTGTCGGTGACGGCGCCCGGCGCCTGATCTACTACTCCCGCGTTGCCTCGCGTGGCGAGCGGATTCGCCATTGGCGAGCGGGAGTAGTAGTCGCCCCTGGAGACTCCAGCGCGCCTGCGGCCTCTTCTGCCGGCGCGCAGCGCCGCGCAACCTTTGGTTGCGGGCCGCAGGACGCGCTGAGCAGACGGGTTGGATGCGACCGAAGCGCGCGGCGGCGCGCCGAGCTGTGCTCAATCGAGGGTCACCTGCAGCCCGTCGGTCACCGCGAATTGCGCGAACGCACCGGCGACATCGAGACTGGCCGCCTGCGCGTAGATTGCGGCGCCGTGCAGCGCCGGCGTGTCGGGCAGGGGGAAGGGCAGATGGGCTGCGCCGGCTGCGTCGGCGATGGCGAACCCGAACAGCAGCGGTGCGGTGCGCAGCGTGCAGCCGCCGCCGAGCGCGACGTTCGCGGGCGCGAGGCCGAGCGCGAACACGGTCGGCGCGCCGGGGAGCAGCGACGTGGCGCGCAGCGCGAAGTGGGGGTTGCCGAGGTGGGCTTCGCCGAGCGCGCCGAGCGTCGTGGCGCCGCTGTTGCCGGCGCAGCCGCCGGGGAGCGGCGTCGCGGCCGCCAGCGTCGGTGCGCCGAACTGCCACGTGCCGCCGCCGCCGAACGGGCTCTGCGTGAGCGCGACGAGGCGGCCGAGGCTGGCGTCGAAGGCGCCCAGGAAGCCCATGGCGCCCGGCGGCTGGGTCCCGGTGACCGTCTGCCAGGTCGCGCCGTCCCATTCCCAGGTCCCGGACTGTCCCGCCGTGCCCAGCAATTGGAACGCGTAGCCGCCGGTGACGACCATCCGTGCGCGCCCAGGGTCGAACGCCATCGTCGCCCGGGCCCGCGCCGTCGGCCCGCCGGTGGCAGGGTGGGCTTGCCAGGTGGCGCCGTCCCACGACCACAGGTCCGCCAACGCTGCGGTGAAGCGGGTGCCGCCGCCGAACAGCAGCATGCGGCCAAGGTTCCGATCGTAGGCCATGGCGGGATTGCCGCGCGGCGTGGGGGCGTTCGCCGTGGCGACCTGGGTCCAGTTGCCCCCGTCCCATTCCCAGGTGTCGCCAAGGGGATTGCCGGCGGCGTCGATGCCGCCGAACAGGACGACGCGCTGGCGCCCCGGATCGAGCGCCATGCCGTGCTGCGAACGCGGCGACGGTGCGTTCGCCGGCTGCAGGAGCTGCCAGTCGGAGCCGGTGAAACGCCAGGTCGTATTCTGCGGCGGGCCGAACAGAGTGCCACCGAACAGCAGCACGCTACCGGCCGGTTCGGTTGCGAGCGCGACGTCACTGAGCAGGCCGGGCTGGCCCACCGTCGGCACGATCTGCCACGTCCCGCCGCGCCATTCCCACGTGCGGTCGGAGCCGTACAGGGCACTGGTTCGCGTGCCGTAGAACAACAGGCTCGCGCGCAGCGGACACGCTGCGAGCGCGCTGCCGTCGGCGGCCGGCGGCTCGCCATACGGCGCGAGGCCCTGCCAGGTCGAGCCGTCCCACGCCCACAAGGGGCCGAAGCCGAGCGTCTCCGTCGCGGGGCCTACGGCGACGACGCGGTCGAGGACCTCGTCGAACGCGCCACCGTTCGTCGCGACGAATGGGGTCGCAGCCTGCTGCTGCGTCCACACCGTGCCGTTGCGCTCCCAGGTGGTCGCCGTGCTGGCCGACGGCGCCGAATGGACGAGCAACACCAGGCGCCCGCGGGCTTCGTCGAACGCGAACGCGCTCGGCACGCCGGCCGGTCCGCTCGCGAACTGCGTCCAGGTCGCGCCGTTCCATTCCCACGTGTCGCCGCGCCAGGTGGCGTCGAGGCCACCCTGCAGCACGACGACGCCGCGCGCTGCGTCGTAGGCGAGCCCGGCGTCCCGGCGTGGCGAAGGGCCGCCGGATGCCACCTGGGACCAGGTCGCGCCGTCGTATTCCCAGGTGTCGCCGAGCGCCGCGAAGGCCGCGTCCTGACCGCCGAACAGCACGATGCGCTGCCGCCCGAGGTCGTAAGCCAGCGACGCGCGGCGCCGTGGCGGCGGCGACAGCGGCAGGCTCGGCAGCGTCCAGGCGCTGCCGTCCCACTCGCGCGTGGTGCCGTCGGTGCCGAACAGGAACCCGCCGCCGAACACGACCGTGACGCCGCGCGCGCGATCGAACGCCGCGGCGCTGTCGATCAGGCCGATGCCCGTGCCGCGCACGCTCCAGACGGAGCGATCGCTTTCGCCGACCGCAGATTGCCCGGCGGCGACGAGCCGGCGCCGCCCGTTGTCGAAGACGATCTGGCCCTCCGTGGGCGGCCAGGTCGCCGCGGTGGGCAACGGTTGCCAGACGGGTTGCTGGGCACGAACCGCTGGCAGGCCCGCAATGGCGAAGGTCAGGTAGAGCGCGATCGATTCCCGCATCCGCGCCATGGTAGCGACCGTCAGGGCGCCGGTGGTTTGCGGGCGAGGAACTGCACGACCGCGCTGTTGCCACCGTGGCCGCGGCCCTCGCGCACGTCGCGCTCGACCTCGCGGCCGAGCAGTTCGTCGAGGCCCGCGAACTCGGTCCGCAGCGACGCGAGGTCCGGCAGCATGTCGGCGACCGGTGGCCCGCCGGTGCCGCGGCCGAGCTGGGCCGGCCGGTAGGCTTCGAGCAGCACGACGCCGCCGGGGCGCAGGGCACGGACGACGCGCGCGTGGACGTCGCGCCGCAGCGCCGACGGCAGATGGCACCAGATCGACACGACCGCGTCCCAGCGCGCCGTGCCGAGGTCGAACGTGGCGAGATCGGCGGCCACGGTCGCGATCACCACGCCGCGCTGCGCCGCCAGCCGGCTCGCCTTCGCGAGTCCCACCGCCGACAGGTCGACGGAGGTCACGCGATGGCCGCGGCTCGCCAGCCAGACGCCGTTGCGGCCTTCGCCGTCGCCGAGGCACAGCAGGTCGCCGCGCGGCAGACGTGCGGCTTCGTCACGCAGGAAGTCGTTCGGGTCGGTGCCGTAGAAGAAGCCGGAAGTGCCGTAGCGTTCGTCCCACATCGCGATCGTGCGGCGGCCTCGAGGGTGCGCCGGAGGCGGCATGGTAACCCGCACTTCCCACCAACCGCCGCGGCCGGGTGCGGCGAATGCGGCGTGCTCGGTCGTGGTGGTGGTGAGGAGTCCGGGCTTGGCGGCCGTGGCGAGCGGCGGCCGATGGATTTCGCGGCATCGCGTGTGGATTCGCGCGCGGCGCCGCTGGCGACGGCATGGACTCCAACCGCTCCTGCCTTCTCGTCGCGTCGCTGGCCCTGGTGGCGTCGCTCGTGTCCGCGCCAGCCCAGGGCCCGACCTGGGCGAATGCCAACGCCCACCCCGCGCCGCGATCGAGCCATTCGGTCGCCTACGACGAAGCCCGCGGGCGTCTGGTCGTCTTCGGCGGGGACGTGACCGGCGAGACCTGGGAGCGCGCCGGCGACGTCTGGATCCGGCGAACGCCGCTGCACAGCCCGCCGGCGCGCGGCAACGGCGGGATGGCCTACGATCCGGTCCGCGGCGTCACGGTCCTGTACGGGGGATTCTCGTGGGGTGGCGGCCTGCTCAGCGACACCTGGGAATGGAATGGCGAGGACTGGCATGCCGTCGCGACGCCGCAGAGCCCGCCGCCGCTCGACCGTCTGGGCATGGTCTACCATGGCGGCACGAACCCGGGCATCGTCATCCACGGCGGCGTCAGCTATGGCGCCTACAGCCAGCAGACCTGGCAATACGACGGCGCGACCTGGACGCTGCGCAGCAGCAACGGGCCGCTCCATACCGGGTCCAACATCGCCTATGCGGCGAGCACGCAGCGGACCTATGCGCTGAACGTGTCGCCGATCCATGTTCCCAGCATGGCGGCCTGGGATGGCCTCAGCTGGCAGACGGTCCCGATGGACCTCCTTCAGGTCGGCTACTTCCCTCCCGACAGCGGCATGGCCTGGGATCCGGTCCGCAACCAACTGCTGGTCGCCGGCGGCGAAGGCGCGCTGCAGAACAAGGTCCTCACGCCGTTTCTCCGACGCAAGTGACCGTCGCGACGTCGCACGCGTTCCAGCCGTTCGCCCAGGCGGTGAAGTTGCCCAAGCTCGCCTACGATGTGTCGCGTCGCACGATGGTGGCGTTCGGCGGCCTCGGCCGCAGCACCTCGGTTACGGTCTATTCCGATGTCGACACCGTCCGCGAGCTGCCATCCAGCTCTGCGGGTGACTGGATCGAGCGACTGCCCGTGCCTGCCAGCCCGACCAATCGTCTCTACGCCGACATGACGTTCGACGCGGCGCGCGGCCAGATGGTGCTGTTCGGCGGTTATGCGGGCATCGGCACGCTCGGCGACACCTGGACGTTCGACGGCGCGACCTGGAGCAACCGTGGCAGCGGCTATGCCGCGCCGCGCGCGCAGACGGCGCTGGCCTGCGAGCCGAGCCTCGGCGTCGTGATGTTCGGCGGTGCGACGGCCACGGGAGCCTGCTATGGCGACACGCTGTTCTGGAATGGCGTCGGCTGGTACCCGTCGATCGGTTCCGGTGCTCCGGCCGCGCGCATGGGCCACGACATGGTGGCCGACACCGCGAACGGCCGCATCGTTATGTTCGGCGGCTACAACGGCACCACGCTCGCCGACACGTGGCAGTTGCGGCTCACGTCCTGGGGATACCAGTGGAGCCAGCTGGCGCCATTCGGCTGGCCCGCGGCGCGACGCAACCACGCGATGGCCTATGACGCGCGGCGGCACAGCGTCGTGATGTTCGGCGGCGCCGACGCGAGCGGTCAGTTCCTCGGCGACACGTGGGAGCTCGTCTTCCAGCAGCCGCTCGGCCTGCAGTGGCTGCATCGTTACCCGGCGCAGTCGCCGCCGCGGCGCTGGGGCCACTCGATGGCCTATGACGAGGCGCGCCGCGTCGTGGTGCTGACCGGCGGCTACGGCAACCCGCAGTGTGGCAACGGCTGCGCGAGCTTCCTCGACGACGTTTGGGAATACGATGGCGTCACCTGGCGCCAGCGCGCGCGGCCGACGTCGACGCTGCCGTTCGCTCGCGAAGGGGCAGCCTTCGCCTGGGATCCGCTCCACGAGCGCTGCGTCCTCCAGGGCGGCGGCGCGAACGGCGGCTACTGGCCGGACACCTGGTACTACGACGCTCCGCTCGACCGGGTCGCGATGGCCGGTGCGGACGGCACGCTGCGCTGCACGCGCTTCCCGGCCGCCGGGAGCACGGTGACGTTCTC
>CAYMRG010000400.1:0-5275 GCA_964392555.1 uncultured candidatus Brocadiaceae bacterium | reverse complement strand
CGACGTCAACGCGCAGGACAACCTCGGCGTGCGCGGCCAGCTGCTGTGGAAGGCGAGCGACGCGCTGGACCTGACCTTCGCCGGTGACTACTCGCACCAGAACCCCGATCGCTGCGCGCAGATCTACGCGCGCGTCGGCGCGACCCAGCGGCCGCTGAACCGCCAGTACGCCGCGCTGACCGCCGCGTTCAACTACAGCCCGCCGAGCACCGACGCCTTCGATCGCCTGACCGACCTCGACGCCACGCTGCGCGCCGAGCAGGAACTCGGCGGCGCCTCGCTGCGCGCGGAGTGGAAGCTCGGCGACGGTGCACTGACCTCGGTCAGCGCCTGGCGCTTCTGGAACTGGATCCCGTCGAACGACCGCGACTTCACCGGCCTGCCGATCACCACCAAGTCGAACAACCCGTCGAAGCAGGAGCAGTACACGCAGGAGTTCCGCTACGCCTGGGGCAACGACCGCATCGAATACGTGGTGGGGCTGTTCGGCTTCAAGCAGGACCTGACGACCGCCGGCATCCAGGAGCAGGGCACGGCCGCGAGCCGCTGGCTGCTGAACCCGACCAGCGCCGCCGCCAACAACCCGGCGACGCTGAACGGCCTGCGCTCGGTCAACGACATCCGCTTCAGCAACACCAGCGCCGCGGCCTTCGGCCAGCTCGACTGGAAGGTCACCGACCGCTTCAGCGTGCAGCCCGGCCTGCGCGTCAACTACGACGAGAAGGACGGCTCGTACCTCGCCACCGTGACCAATGGCACCAACACCGCGCTGACCTCCGACCAGCGCGGCGTGCTGGCGCCGCAGTCGTATCGTGCGCGCTTCGACGACTGGAACCTGTCGTACGACCTGACGCTGTCGTACGACGTCGGCAGCGACGCGCTGGCGTTCGCCAAGTACGCCCGCAGCTTCAAGTCCGGCGGCATCAACCTCGCGGGCCTGCCGCTCGACGCCGGCAACAACCCGATCCTGAGCGCCGCGACCGTCAAGCCGGAGAAGGTCGACCACTTCGAGCTCGGCCTGAAGTCCCAGTTCCTCGACGGCCGCGCCACCGCCAACGTCGCGGCGTTCCTGACCCAGATCCACGATTTCCAGGCCAACGTGCGCAACGCCCAGCTCGCCGTGCTGCGCGGCTACCTCGCCAACGCCGAGAAGGTGAAGGTTCAGGGCGTCGAGCTCGATTTCTCGGTGCGTCCGACCGAGCGGCTGAACCTCTACCTGAACGCCGCCTACACCGACGGCACTTACGAGAAGTTCGTCGACGCGCCCTGCCCGCCGGAGCTGTCCGGTGGCACGACGGCCGCGGCCGGCCAGACGCCGGGCGCCGCGGGCGTCGCCGGCGCGCTCAGCCCCGCCAACTGCAACATCTCGGGCCAGTGGCTGCCGGGCATCTCGAAGTGGTCCGCGTCGTACGGCGCCGAGTACGACTTCCCGCTGTCCGGGTTCGCCGGCGGCGGCGAGGTCTACCTCGGCTTCGACGGCAACTACCGCTCGAAGTTCTCGTCGAACGCCTCGCGCTCGATCTACACCGACATCAGCGCCTACGCCGTGCACAACCTGCGCGTCGGCTTCCGCGCCGACTCCGGCTGGGACGTCTACGGCTGGGTGCGCAACGCGTTCGATCGCGAGTACTACGAGCTGCTGGCGACGACGCCGGGCGACACCGGCCTGATCGCCGGCCAGCCCGGGGACCCGCGCACCTATGGCATCACGGCCCGCGTGAAGTTCTAGCGCGAGAGGTGGCGGCTCAGCGCGCCCAGTTCCGCACCTTCAGGCCGGGTACGCGGGCGAACTCCTTCTCGTTGTTCGTGACCATGACGAGATCGGCGGCGAGCGCGTGCGCCGCGAGCCAGAGGTCGTTCTGGCCGATCGGCGTGCCCGCGGCACGCAGGTCAGCGCGCAGCCGTCCGTAGACCGCCGCGGCTTCGACGGGCAGCGGATCGACGACCAGGGTCTCGGCCAGCAGGTCGATCGCTTCTCGCGCCGCTACCGGCGCCGACGATGTGGCCGCGCCGAACTCGAGTTCGCCGAGCGTGATCACCGAGATGGCGGCGTGGTGCGCATGTGCGGTGAACTTCCGTACCACGCGCGGCTCGCGACGCCGCAGGACGTAGATGCAGGTGTCGGTATCGATGAGGTAGCGGGCGGACATCAGAGCTTCGGCCGCGGGTGCGCAGCGACCGTCTCATCGGGGATCGAGTCCGGGAAGTCCGCAGGCAGCGGCGGCAGCCTGGCGAGGCGCTCCGCGAAGCTCGCGTGGCCTTCGCGCAGGACGAGTTCGTCGCCGCGTCGGAAGATCTCGACCTCCCGGCTCGCGACGCGGAACTCCTTCGGCAGCCTGACCGCCTGGCTGTTGCCGGACTGGAAGACGCGGGCCTTGGCCATCGGCGGGTGCTCCGGAAATGTATATACGTTGGAGTATATACCTGGCGGCGGGTGCTGCGGCGTGGACGGCTTCACGTCGCGCAGCATGCGACCGGTCGCCGTGTGCGCCAATCCGGCAATCTGCCACGTTCGCCCGGAATGACGAGCGGACGTGACGGGCGCCATCGAACGGCGAGCTGCGCCGCCCGCCGCGAAACCGCCTCGGACGCGACGACGGATCGGCGCGTGTCCGCGTTAGCATGCCGGCATGGGTCGCAAGGTCCCGCTGCCGCCACACGTTCGCGCCACGCTGTACCGCCTGTTCGGCGACGCCGTCGACCTGGTCGAGATCGTCGAGCATTCGTGGTTCACGAAGCTGCACGGCCGCGCGCACGCCACCACGCGCCGGCGCCGGATCTACCTGCGCGGCAGCGCGGCGGACTTCTTCGACGACCCGGTGCTGATGCTGCACGAATATTTCCACGTGCTGCGGCAATGGGAGCCGCGCGAGCTGTCGGTCGGTCGCTACCTGCTGGAGTGGTTCCGTCGCGGCTACTGGGACAACCGCTACGAGATCGAGGCGCGCGAGTTCACCGAGGACCAGGTGCACCGCTTCCGTGCCTGGATGGCGCAGGATCGCGCGCGGCTCGGGCCAGCGTCCGGCGCGGAACCGACGCGTGACGCCTGATTCCGGCAACATCGGCGCCACCGGATTGCACTGATCGGAGTCGAATGATGTCGCTGATGCTCTACTACCATCCGCTTTCCTCGTACTGCCACAAGGCGCTGATCGCGCTGTACGAGAACGGTGTCGCCTGCGACAAGACGCTGGTGAACCTCGGCGACCCGGCGGAGCGCGCGATGCTGGCGGCGCTGTGGCCGATCGCCAAGTTCCCGGTGCTGCAGGACCGCGACCTCGGCCTGGTGCTGCCGGAGTCCAGCATCATCATCGAGCACCTGGACCGGCACTATCCGTCGACCCACCGGCTGCTGCCGGACGACCAGGATCTGGCGCTGCAGGTCCGGCTCTGGGATCGCATCCTCGACAACTACGTGCATTCGCCGATGCAGCAGATCGTCGCCGACCGCATCCAGGGCTCGCGCGGCGACATGAGCGCGTTGCGCGCCATGCTCGGCGTGGCCTACGGCATGATCGACCGGCAGCTCGGCGCGCGCGAATGGCTGGTCGGTGACCGGTTCGGCCTCGCGGACTGCGCCGCGACCCCGGCGTTGTTCTACGCCAGCGTGCTGCAGCCGTTTCCCGCGGAGTGCACGTGGCTCGCGGCCTACTTCGAGCGGCTGGTGGCGCGGCCGTCGGTGCGCCGCGTGCTCGAGGAAGCGAAGCCCTGGTTCCAGTACTTCCCGTTCGCCGACGACCTGCCGGCGCGCTTCCGCTGAAGCGCGGCCGTCAGCCCAGGATCGACTCGCGCTCGTACAGCCGCCCCGCGATCCACGCCAGCAGCGCGCCGAGCGCGAGGCTCGCGCCCGCCGAGATCGCGAACGACTGCAGCGCGAGGCCCTCGCCGCGCAGCAGGCTGGTCATCATGAAGTGCTGTCCGAGGGACGGCACGGCCATCAGCGCCGGCGTCGGCTGCAGGCCGAGCGCGCCGATGAAGGCCAGCGGCATCGTCGGCACCATGATCACGAAGCTCAGATAACTCTGTGCCTCGCGGTAGCTGCGGGTGAACGAGGCGACCACGGTCATCAGCGCGGCGCCGAGTGGGATCAGGGTCGCGACCGCGGCGATGATGCCGAGCACGGTCAGCGGGCCGAGGTTCGCGGTCATGCCGAAGTCCTCGAGCCGCACGAAGCGCACCGCGACCGCGCAGGCGATCACGGTCAGCACCAGCGAGGCCAGCATGTAGGCGCAGGTCGCGAGGATCTTGCCGTAGATGATGTGGGTGCGCCGGACTGGCGTGGTCAGCAACGACTCGAGCGAGCCGCGTTCGCGCTCGCCCGCTGTGGCGTCGATCGCCAGGTAGGTGCCGCCCGCCAGCGTCGCGAATATGACGAGGAAACTCATGACGCCCAGAACGACTACCGCGCGGCTCGACGGCGTCGCGACGTCGACGTCCTGCACCGCGATCGGCACCACCGAGGCCGGGTCGACGCCGCGCGCCAACAGCCGCAGCTGCGCCAGCGACTGCGTATGGCGCGCGAGCAGCGCGCGCAGCCGGTCGACGTGGCTGTCGTTGAACATGTCGGAAGCGTCGGCATACAGCAGCAGTGGCGCGGGCTTCGCCGCCGCGAGTCGCGCGCCGAAATCCTCGGGCACCGCGACCACCGCCTTCTGCCTGCGGTCGAGCACCGCGGCGCGCGCCTGCGCATCGTCGTAGCCGACGCGCTCGACGGTGACGGCGTTCTGCTCGAGGAAGGCCACCAGGTTCGGCGCGCGCTCGGCATGCGCCACGGCGACCGTGATCGGCGCCTCGGCGCGCGCCGCGCCGCGGTCGACCATCAGCTGCAGCGAGGCGGCCAGCAGCAGCGGCCCGAACAGCGGGCCGAACACCAGCGCGGCGATGATGGTGCGCTTGTCGCGCAGGTTCTCCATCACCTCCTTGCGGAACACGGTCAGCAGGCCACGCATCAGCCGAGGCCCTCCGCGCTGCCGATCAGCCGCACGAACGCGTCCTCGAGGCCACTCTCGCCGGAGCGCTCGATCAGCGCCGCGGTGGTGCCGGCGGCGACCACCGCGCCGTGCGCGATCACCACCACCTCGTCGCAGAGCGCCGCCACTTCCTGCATCACGTGGCTCGAGAACAGCACGCAATGGCCGGCGGCGCGCAGCCGCGCCAGCAGCTCGCGCAGGCTCCGCACCGCCATCACGTCGAGGCCGTTGGTCGGCTCGTCGAGCACGACGATGCGCGGGCGGTGCACCAGCGCGCGTGCCAGTGCGGTCTTGAGGCGCTGGCC
>CAYMRG010000399.1:0-5311 GCA_964392555.1 uncultured candidatus Brocadiaceae bacterium | reverse complement strand
CAGCGGCCGCACCTGCGCCGGGTGGTCGGCGCGACAGCGCAACAGCACGACGCCGGTGGCGCCGGCGTTGAGGTCGGGCAGCCGCAGCTCGACGCGGCCGGGGCGCAGCTCGGCGCGTTCGTCGTAGACGTCCAGCACGTCGAGCCCGTCGGCGAGCGGGATCGCGAGCTGCACGTCGCGCGCGACCGCGGCCAACAGGCTGTCGCTCTCGACGACGAACACCTTCTGCACGTCGTCGGCCCCGGCGACGAAGTGGCACAGGCCGCGCGTCTCGCCCGCGAGCCGGCGCAGCAGCGCGGTGTCGAGGTCCTCGCCGACGCCGATCGTGGCGATCGCGATGCCGGCGGCGGTGGTGGGGGTGGTCGCCGCCGCGATCTGCTGCGGGTCGACGACGCCGACGTTGGCGATGCCGTCGGTCAGCAGCACGACGCGCCGCTGGCGGCCGGCGTCGGCTGCGGTCAGTTCGCCGAGCCCGAGCTGCAGCCCGGCGTGCAGGTTGGTGTTGCCGGCCGGATGCAGGCCGTCGATGGCCGCCAGCAACCAGGCGCCGTCGCCGCGGGCGCGCCGCCCGGCGACGACCTGTGCCTCGCTGGCGAACGTCACCAGCGCGACTTCGTCATCGGCGCGCAACCGACCGACGAATGCCCGCAGCCCCGCCTGCACGGCCGTCAGCTTGCCGGCCTCGGCCATCGACCCGCTGCAGTCCACGACCAGCGCCACGGCGCACGGCGCCGCGAGCGCGCGGTCCCCCTGCGGCGCGGTGGCGTAGCCGATTGCGAGCCACAGCTCGTCGCCGGTCGGCGACGGCACGAGTTCGGCGCGCGCGGCCAGGGCGACGTCTTCGCCGGCGCCGGGGCGCGGCAGCAGGTGGCGGCGGTAGTTGACGATGTCGCGGACGGCGACGTCGCGCCCGCTCGGCAGGCGGCCGAGTTCGGCCAGGGCACGGGCGCGCGCCATGCCGAATTGGTCGACTGCTTCCTGGGCGGCCAGCGGCGCCAGGCAGGCGGTGAGCAGCAGGACGGGGACGACGGTGAGGTGGCGAGGCATGGTCGGGACGGTCGTTGCCGGTGGTTGGCACCCGACGGACCGCCGCACGAGCGAGACCTTACTGCGTTTCCCCTCGCGTGCCGACCGATCGTCGCGCACCGGAGGGTCAGCCTGCGTAGTGACGCGGTGCCGACGGCGGGTATAGTGTCCGCCCTGATTCCGCCGCCGATGGCCAACGAAACATCCACAGTCGGGCTCGACAAGGGCATCCAGGACCTCGACCAGGTCGTCATCCGCTTCGCCGGCGACTCCGGCGACGGCATGCAGCTGACCGGGGACCAGTTCACGCGCACCACCGCGCTGATGGGCAACGACATCGCGACGTTCCCGGACTTCCCCGCCGAGATCCGCGCGCCCGCCGGCACCCTGCCCGGCGTCTCGGCGTTCCAGCTGCGGTTCTCGAGCTTCGACATCCACACGCCCGGTGACGCGCCCGACGTGCTGGTGGCGATGAACCCGGCGGCGCTCAAGGTCCACCTCAAGGAGCTGAAGCGCGACGGCATCCTGCTGCTGAACACCGCGTCGTTCAGCGCGCTCGACCTGAAGAAGGCCAAGTACGACGTCGACCCACGCACCGACGGCTCGCTGTCGGGTTGGCGCGTGATCGAGATCGACCTGTCGGCGCGGACCAAGGAGGCGCTCGCCAATTCGCCGCTCGACGCGCGGGCGAAGGACCGCTGCAAGAACATGTTCGCGCTCGGCATCCTCTACTGGATGTACCACCGCGACATGGCGCCGACCGAGAAGGCGATCGCGCAGAAGTTCGCGAAGAAGCCGGAGATCGTCGCGGCCAACCTCGCGGTGATGCGCGCCGGCCACGCCTACGCCGAGACGACCGAGATCTTCCAGACCGCCTACCGCGTCGCGCCGGCGCCGATGAAGCCCGGCACCTACCGCAACGTGGTCGGCAACCAGGCCCTCAGCCTCGGCATCGTCGCCGCGGCGCAGAAGGCCGGGCTGCAGGTGTTCCTCGGCACCTACCCGATCACGCCGGCGTCGGACATCCTGCACCAGCTCAGCGGTTACAAGCACCTCGGCGTGATCACGTTCCAGGCCGAGGACGAGATCGCCGCGGTCGCCAGCGCGATCGGCGCGAGCTACTCGGGCTGCCTCGGCGTGACGTCGACGTCCGGGCCCGGCATGGCGCTGAAGGCCGAGGCGATGGGCCTCGCGGTGATGGCCGAGCTGCCGCTGGTGATCCTCAACGTGCAGCGCGCCGGCCCGAGCACCGGCATGCCGACCAAGACGCAGCAGGCGGACCTGCTGCAGGCGATGTACTGCCGCAACGGCGAGTCGCCGGTGTGCGTGCTCGCCGCGTCGACGCCGGCCGACGCGTTCGACACCGCCTACGAGGCGGTGCGGATCGCGGTGAAGTACATGCTGCCCGTGATCGTGCTGTCCGACGGCTACATCGCCAACGGCAGCGAACCGTGGCTGCTGCCCGACGCCGACGCGCTGCCGGCGATCCCGGTGGCGTTCGCGCCGGAAGGCCAGCCCGGCGTCAAGTTCCAGCCGTACGCGCGCGATCCCAAGACGCTGGCGCGGCCGTGGCCGCGGCCCGGCACCAAGGGGCTCGTGCACCGGATCGGCGGCCTCGAGAAGCAGGACGTCACCGGCAACATCAGCTACGACCCGGCCAACCACCAGCACATGATCGACACGCGCGCGCAGAAGGTCGCGAACATCGCGAACGACCTGCCGCCGATCGCGACGATGGGGCCGCGCACCGGCGACGTGCTCGTGCTCGGCTGGGGCAGCCCGCGCGGTGCGATCACGGCCGCGGTGCAGCGGCTGCAGAAGGCCGGCCACAAGATCAGCGCGGCGTTCCTGCGGCACCTGAACCCGCTGCCGAACGACCTCGGCGACCTGATGCGCGGGTTCCGCAAGGTCGTCCTCCCCGAACTCAACAAGGGCCAGCTGGCGATGCTGCTGCGCGCGAAGTACCTGATCGACGTGCAGAGCCACAGCCAGGTGAACGGCCAGCCGTTCAAGAGCCACGACATCGAAGCCCATCTCACCCAAGTGCTCGACCAACTGAAGAAGGAGGTGCGCTGATGACCAGCGTCGACCAGCCTGCCCCGACCAAGAAGGACTACAAGACCGACCAGGACGTCCGCTGGTGCCCCGGCTGTGGTGACTACTCGATCCTGAACGCCGTCCAGGGCGCGTTCGCGAAGCTCGGCAAGCAGCTGCACGAGACCGTCATCATCAGCGGCATCGGCTGCAGCTCGCGGTTTCCGTACTACATGGAGACCTTCGGCTTCCACACGATCCACGGCCGCGCGCCGGCGATCGCGACCGGCGTCAAGGTCAGCAACCCGGCGCTCGACGTCTGGGTCGTCACCGGCGACGGCGACGCGATGTCCATCGGCGGCAACCACTTCATCCACGCGATGCGGCGCAACGTCGGGCTCAAGATCCTGATGTTCAACAACCGCATCTACGGGCTGACCAAGGGCCAGTACTCGCCGACCAGCGAGCAGGGCAAGGTGACGAAGAGCTCGCCGGTCGGTTCGGTCGACTACCCGTTCTCGCCGATTGCGCTGGCACTCGGCGCGGGCGGCACGTTCCTCGCGCGCAGCGTCGACGTGTTCGGCCAGCACCTCGAGGACGTGATCTGCCGCGCCAGTGCTCACACCGGCACGGCGATGGTCGAGATCTACCAGAACTGCAACATCTTCAACGATGGGGCCTACAAGGGCTTCACCGACAAGGAGGTGCGCGACGCGCGCATCCTCTACCTCGAACACGGCAAACCGCTGCTGTTCGGCGCCAACAAGGACCAGGGCATCGCGTTCGACGCGAGCTTCCGGCCGCGCATCGTCACCGGTGGCGAGCTGGGTCAGGCGTTCGTCTGGGACGAGACCGCCGAGACGCCGGCGCCGGCGATGGCGCTCGCGACGATGAGCGAAGCGCAGTTCCCGGTGCCGGTCGGCGTGTTCCGCCGCCGCGAGAAGCAGGCCTTCGAGGTCGGCGTGCAGGCGCAGATCACGTCGGCCAAGGCCAAGAAGCAGGAATCGCTGCGCGACCTGCTGCGGGCCGGCGAGATCTGGGACGTCAGCTGAGACGCGTCAGCGGCAACGCTGACGGACCGCGACGCGAACGGCCTGGCCGCAGGTCTCACCAGGCGGGCGCGCGCCACGGGGCGCGCGCCGGGACGCCATGACGGCGTCGACTGGCTTCACAGGCCCGACTTCACAGGCCCGACTTCACTTGCCGGTCGGGATCAGGCTCTTCAGGTTCTCGAGCACCGGGCCGATCGCGTTCTTGACGCCTTCGACGCTCAGCAGCGAGGTGACCTTGCTGATGAGGCCCGACGCGCCGCCGGGAATCTTCTCCATGATCGACTTGACGCCGTCGGTGCCCAGGCCCTTCAGGCCGGTGACGATCGTCTCGAGCTGGCCCTTGGCCTTCTCGGCGGTCGCGCCGTCCTTGATGCCGTCGAGCAGGTTGCCGAGCTTGTCGACACCCGGGACCTTGGCCATCAGGTCAGCGCCCATGGTCTTGGCGTTGTCGACCGCGCCCTTGGCCTGCTCGGTCAGGTTCTTGGTCGAAGCGTTGGAGTCGCCGCAGCCGGCGAACAGGGACAGGGAGACGATGGCGAGCGTGAGGATGGGTTTCATGGGCGCGGGATCATGCCGAGCGCGGCACTCGTTGGCAACCGGGCCGTGTCCCCAGGGTGGCGCTGCGATTGGGGAGACGCTCCGTCCGGTGCAGCGCAACACGGTCGAATCTTGACATATCATGATGTCGTGATACGGTTGCGGACCTGCCGATGGCATCCGCGCTTGCTTCGCTGCAGTCGACCCTGAAGTTGCTCTCGGACCCGGTCCGGTTGCGGCTGTGTGCGCTGCTCTCGCGCGGCGAACTGGCGGTGCAAGAACTCGTCGCGATCACCGGCCTGCAGCAGAGCCGGGTCAGCAACCACCTGTCGCTGCTGAAGCGCGCCGGCCTCGTGCGCGATCGCCGCGAAGGCGCGTGGAGCTTCCATTCGCTGGTCGAGCCCGCGGTCGGCGCACCGCTGTCGCCGCAGATGTTCGCTGCGGCCGTTCAGCCGTACCTCGAGTCGGTCGAGGGCGCGGCCGACGCCAACGCGCTCGCCGTCGTGCTCGAGCAGCGCCGCCGCCAGAGCCGCCTCGCGCACGACCAGCTCGCCGATCGGTGGGCGGAGCTGGGCCAGGCGTTCGCGCTCGGCACGCTGCGCGCCGAAGTGCTGGCGTCGGTCTGGCCCGCGGGTGGTCGGCACGTCGCCGACCTCGGCTGC
>CAYMRG010000398.1:5020-5312 GCA_964392555.1 uncultured candidatus Brocadiaceae bacterium | reverse complement strand
ACGTCCGCGAGCTGCAGAACGAGATCCGCCGCGCGGCGATCCTGTGCGACGGCATCATCCTCGAGAACCACCTGAGCCAGCACGTTCGCGAGGGGCGCCGCGGTCCCGGCAATGCGCCGGCCGACGACGGGCTCGTCCCGTCCGAGCGCGGCACCACGCTGCCGGACATGGTCCGCGACCTCGAGATCCGCGAGATCCAGAAGGCCTTCGACCGTGCGCAGGCCAACAAGAGCCGCGCCGCCGATCTGCTCGGGTTGTCGCGCTTCGCCCTGCAGCGCAAGCTGGAGAAGTA
>CAYMRG010000398.1:0-5010 GCA_964392555.1 uncultured candidatus Brocadiaceae bacterium | reverse complement strand
GACGCCGAGGGGCGGCCGACCGGCGAGCCGCCCGCGAGCGAGGAGCAGGCGTGAGGCGCGGGCTCAGGCCAGCATGACCTTCGCGCAGCCGTTCCAGGACTACGAGATCCTCGACCGGGTCGGCGCCGGCGCCATGGGCACGGTGTTCAAGGCGCGCCACAAGAAGCTCAACCGGATCGTCGCCTTGAAGGTGCTGAAGCCGTCGCTGGCGCGCGACAGCCGCTACGTCGACCGGCTGCGCCGCGAGGCGCGCATCGTCGCCTCGCTGAGCCATCCGCACATCGTCACCGGCTACGACCTCGGCGAGGAGGGCGGTTACCACTTCTTCGTCATGGAGTTCGTCGAGGGCAAGTCGCTGCGCGCGCTGCTCGTCGAATGGGGGATGTTCGCCGAGGAATACGTGCGACGCGTCGCCCGCCAGGTCGCCGAGGCGCTCGACCACGCCTACCAGCGCGGCGTCATCCACCGCGACATCAAGCCCGGCAACATCCTGATCGACGAGCAGGGCAACGTGAAGCTGACCGACATGGGCCTGGCGAAGGGGCCCACCGACATGGCGTTGACGCGCGATGGCGCGACGGTCGGCACGCCGCAGTACATCTCGCCCGAGCAGGCGCGCAATCCGCAGGACGTCGACGTGCGCAGCGACCTCTACTCGCTCGGCGCGACGCTCTACCACATGGCGACCGGCGCGCCGCCGTTCCGCGGCGACACGATGGCGACGCTGATCCTGAAGGTCCTGCACGACACGCCGGTGCCGCCCAACGAGCTGAATCCCGCGCTGTCCGATGGGCTGTCGCTGGTGGTGCGCAAGCTGCTGGCGAAGGACCTGTCGGTCCGCTACCAGACGCCGCGCGAGCTGCTCGACGACCTCGATCGCATCGACCGCGCCGAGGCGCCGCGGGTCGACGCGGCGCGTCTGGCCGGTGCTGCGCGGCAATCGCCGCTGCTGCGGCGGGCGGCGATCGCCGTCGCCGCCGCCGGCCTGCTCGCCGTCGCGGTCTGGATCGGTGCGCAGTTCCGCGAACGCGCGGTCGGGCCGCCGAGCCGCGAGGACTTCCTCGGCGCGCTCGACAGCGAGCTGCGGTCGCTGCCGAGCGCCTGGGCGAGGCTGCAGCGGCTGCGCACCGCGGCGGTCGCACCACCGTCGGGTTGCGAGTTCGAGCTGACGCGGCGCGAACGCGAGGCGACCGGCGAGCTGCAGGGTCAGGTCGATGGCGTCGTCGGCCACTTCCTCGGCGACGGCTGGGACGAGGTCCGGCGCTGGCTGCGCGATCCCGTGGTCTGGCCCGATCGCGAACGCTTCGTCCGCGAGCGGCTGCAGCCGCAGCTGCGCGAGGCGGCCGGGCTCGCGCTCGAGCAGCTGCCGGTCGGCGTGCGCCGCAATCGCGTCGACGAGTTGCTGGCGGCGGTCGATCGCGCGCTCACCGAACGGGACGACGAGGTCCGCATGCGCTGCATGACGTACCTGGCGACGGTGCTGCCGCAGCGGGCCGACGAACGGCTGCGGGCCGGCGACTTCGCCGGCGCCGAACGCGTCTGGAACGACGGCCTGCTGGCGTTCTGCGACGGGGTGCGGACGCCGGTGCTCGATCGGCTGCCGCGGCCGTTCGCCGCGCAGCTGCAGGCCGCGCACCAGCAGGCCGCGCGCGACGCGCTGGCCGTCGTCGTGGCCAAGGAACAGCAGACCGGGCGCGAGCTGACCGCCGAGGTCGAGGCGGTCGTCGGTCAGCTGCGCGAGCGGCTCGCCGCGGGGACCGAGGTCGACGCGGTCGCGACCGCACTCGGGCGGTTTCGCGCCGATCTCGCCGAGGCGTGGCCCGGCCCCGGACGCTTCCGCGCAGCCGCCGATCCGTGGCCCGGCGTCGAACGCGCCCTCGGCGAGTTGCAGCAGGCGGTCAAGGTCGCGATCGCGCAGCAGGAGGACGACCGCTTCGCCCGCCGCTGCGACCTGGCCTGGCGCGTGTTCGTCAACGGCACCGCCGCCGACGGCCTCGCCGTGCTGGCCGGCACGACGCCGCCGTCCGCGGAGCGCGAGGCGCAATGGCAGCTGCATCGCGCAGCGATCGACGCCGCCGGTGGCGTGGAACGGGCCGTGCTGGCCGCGCTGGCGAGGTCGACCGCGCCGGTCGCCGCGTTCCCGCGGCTCGGCAGCAGCCAGGCGGTCGAGCTGCGCGTCGTCCGCAACGAGGAAGGCACCGTGTTGTTGTGCCAGGCGATCGGTCAGACGCCGCGCCGGGCGCGGCTGTGGGAGTTCCGCTTCAACGACCTCGTGGCGCGGCTGACGCAGAGCGGCGGCGATCCGCTGCGCGACCTGCCGGATGGCGTGCGGCGGATCGGCGTCGCGGTCGCGGCCATGGTCGGCGATGAGTTCGATGGCATCGGCGGCCTGCTGCGCGGCCTGGCGATGCCCCAGCACACGTTCCTGCTCGACGAGGTCTGGCCGCGCATCCAGCGCGTGCGCGGCGAGGCCGGCGAGGCGGTGGTCCGCGACCGCGGCGGCCTGTTCGCCGATCTGAAGAACGCGCGGGAGGAGGCGCTGCGCACCGGTGTGCTGCCGCCGCTCGAATCGGCGATCCTGTCGTGCGAGGCGCGCTTTCCCGCCAACGACCTCAGCGACGCCGAGCGCGCCGAACTGCGCGCCGCGCGCGGCGTCCGCGGCCAGTTGCTGCGTCGCCGCGACGTCGCCGCGGAGCTGGCCGGCGCGGCCCCGCCCGGCGCCGAGGTGCGGGTCGCGATCCGCAACGGCGAAGTCGAGGCCGAACTGGAGGTGCCGGCGCTGGCGTTGCAGCGTGGCGCCGCCGACGGCTGGCAGCTGCGCGCGGGTGCGGTCGAGTTCGTCGGCGGCGATCGGCCGTGGTCCGACGTCGCCAGCCAGGCGTTGCGCTGCAAGTGCGGCCTGTCGCCGCGCGCCGGTCGCTCGGTCCTGCAGCTCGACCTGGTGCTGCCGCAGGCCGCGATCGGCCGCCGCCTCTACGTCGTCGAGTTCCGCGGCATTGCGGTGATGCTGGTCGTGACCGCCGACGACACCTTGCACGCGGCGCTGATCGACGGCGACCCGCTGCGCGAGGACGCGGCGCAGCGCGCGTTCCAGCAGGCGATCCAGGGCGTGGTGGCGGGCACCGGTACGCCAGTCGTGGCCGGTGCGGTACATCGCCTGACGATCGACCTGCTGCCGACGACGACGCGGTCGCGTGCGCAGGTGAAGGTCGCCTTCGAAGGCAGCGTGGTGGTGGAGGGGGTGCACCGCCTCAGCCCCGACCAGCCGCCGGACGTGATCGTCTACCCGCAGCAGGAGCTGGCCGTGCAGCGTGCCATCGTCCGCGCTGGCGAGCTGTGAGCGGCGGCGGTCAGCGCGGTGACGGCGCCGGCGAGGCGGCGCGGATCGCGGTCAGCAGGGTCGCGGTGGCACCCTCGTCGCCGGCGTATTCACGCGCCAGCAGGGCCGCGGCGAGTGCGCCGAACGCGTCGGCGCCGCGCGCGTGCAGCTCGCCGAGCAGGCGGTAGTCGGCCGCGGGCGTCGGATGGGCGCGGCGCGCGGTGTGCAGGCGGGCGGCGGCCGCCGCGAGGTCGTCGCCGTTGCGCGGGCGCTGCCGTGCCTCGTTCGATGGCGCTGATGGCGACGCCAGGTCACGCCGCGCCGCGGCGATCCGCGCGCGCAGCAAGGGATCGGTGCAGACCAGCGCGGCCTGTGCGAATTCGCGTTCGGCGAACGCGCCGTCGCCGTTGCCGGCGGCCAGCTCACCGAGGCGGAAGTGCAGGCAAGGAGCGTCGGCGCCGAGCCGCAGCGCACGCTGCAGCAGCGACTGGGCGGCGTGCAGTCGCCCATCCGCCGCTGCCTGGCGGGCCGCCGCCAGCAGACCGGCGGCGATCACCGCGGCGAGGTTGGGTTCGGCCATGCCGGCGCTCGCCGCGAGCGGGCAGCTCGCGGTCGCGAACGCCTGGTCGAGCGCGTGCGTGAGTTCGTCCCGCACGGCGGCCGGCAGCTCGCCGACCACCAGCGAACCGGTGCCGTACGCGGTGATCCGCAGGCGCAGCGTCGGCGCCAGACCCGCCGCGCCGAGGCGCTGGTCGGCAGCGAGCGGCGTGACGACGACCGCGCCGGTGCAGGGGTCGACGGCGAGCCGCTGGTCCGCGACCGGCAGCCAGTGGTCGCCGGTGGCCCAGGCGTAGGCGATCGTGAATGCGCCGTCGCGGTCGCGCGTCGCCGGCGCGCCGCGGCTCGCGGGCACCGGATCGGCGAATGGCAGCACCTGGCGCACCGCGCCGGCCGCGAGCGCGGCCGCGACATCGGGGGCCAGCGCGACGTCGCAGTGGTAGTCCTGCACCGGCGCCGAACCGCCGACCGTGCAGCCCCAGGCGGCACAGGTCAACAGGGTCCAGGTGATGGCGGGCGGTGCGCGCATGGCGTCTCTCCCGCCTGTTCGGCAATCCGACGCCCGCCGACCAGTCGCAGCCGCGACCGCGTCCCGAACCGGGACGCGACGGGCCAGGGCGCGTGTCCCGGCCGCCGGCGCGAGCCGCTGCCAAGGCGACGACGCGGCGCGACGGGCGCGTGCATTGCGAGATGGCAGAACCCGCGGCCGGCGTCCCGACTCAGCACTCGGCGATCGCGATCGCGCTGGCGGTGTCGTCGGTGTGCGTCAGGCTCAGGTGCCACCGGCGGATGCCGCGCTGGTGCGCCAGTTCGGCGGCGCGGCCTACCAGCTGCACGGCGACCGCGCCCTGGTCGTTGCGGACGACCTCGATCTCGGCGAAGCCGATGCCCTGGGCCCAGCCGGTGGCGAGGCACTTCATGACCGCTTCCTTGGCGCAGAAGCGCGCCGCGAGCGATTGTTCGGGATGGGCGCGCGACCGGCAGTAGGCCAGCTCCGCGGGCGTGAACACCCGCCGCAGGAAGCGGTCGCCGCTGCGGGCGAGGGCGCGCCGCAGCCGCGCCAGCGGCAGCGAATCGATGCCGACGCCGGCGATCATGCCGACTCCAGCCCGAGGGCCCGCGGCGCGTGTTCG
>CAYMRG010000397.1:0-5331 GCA_964392555.1 uncultured candidatus Brocadiaceae bacterium | reverse complement strand
GACGAACGCCGCCGCATCCCGGATAATGCCCCATCTACCAGGCGCACTACACTAGCTCCTGCGGCGGCCAACGGACCGTATGCTGGGTCGCATGAGCAGGGCAGGCTCCTCGTCGTTCCCCGCCGCGCTGGTCCTGCTGCTGGTGGTCTGGCTCGCCGGTCCTGGCGCAGCGCAGTGCAGCACGGCGTGGACTTCGGCCGGCGGCCTCAACGGCACCGACAACAACGTGCTGGCGGCGCACGTGTGGGATCCCGACGGGCCCGGCCCGCAGCCGGAGCGCGTGGTGCTGGGCGGCCCGTTCGTCGTCGCCGGCGATGCCTTCGCCAACCGCATCGTCGCCTACGAACCGGTGGCGAAGACGTGGTCGACGTTCGGCGCCGGCGTGCCGTTCTGGGTGAATGCCCTGGCCACGCTGGCGAATGGCGAGCTCGTCGCCGGCGGCTCGACCTGGTTCGGCCTGCCGAGCCCGAACGGCCACGTGCAGCGGTGGGACGGCACGGCGTGGACGCCGGTCGGCGGCGGCGTCAATGGCAGCGTCAAGGCGCTGGCGGTGCGCGCCAACGGTGACCTGGTCGTCGGCGGCTCGTTCTCGACGGCGGGTGGCGTGACCGTCGGCAACGTCGCCAGCTGGGACGGCACGGCGTGGTCGGCGCTCGGCGGCGGCGTCGACGGTCCGGTGACCGCGATCGCGGTGATGCCCAACGGCGACGTCGTCGTCGGCGGCGTGTTCTTCACCGCCGGTGGGGTCGCCGTCAGCCGCGTCGCGCGCTGGGACGGCACGACCTGGTCGCCGCTCGGCCCCGGCTTCGCCAACGGCCAGGTCAACAGCCTGACCGTGATGGCGAACGGCGAGCTGATCGCCGGCGGCACGTTCACGTTGACGGGCACTGCCGCGGTGAACCGCGTCGCGCGCTGGAACGGGACCGCTTGGGTGCAACTCGCCACCGGTCTGAACCACGAGCTCTGGGGCGCAACGCGCGCGGCGAACGGCGATCTGGTCGTCGGCGGGCTGTTCACCGCGGCGGGCGCGACCGCGTGCCACGGCGTGGCGCGCTGGAACGGCTCCGCGTGGTCGCCGCTCGGCGCCGGCGTCAGCGGCCAGGTCGTGGCGTTCGCCGCCCTCGCCAACGGCGGCCTGATCGCCGGCGGGCTGATCAGCAGCGCGGGCGTCGTCGCCGTGCACAACGTCGCGCACTGGAGCGGCACGGTCTGGTCGGTGCTCGGCACGGCGGGCTTCGATGCGCCGGTGCGCGCCCTGTTGCGCATGCCGAACGGGGACACCATCGCGGCCGGTGAGTTCACCTCGGTCGGTGGCGTCCTCGCCAACCGGATCGCCCGGCACAGTGGCACCGGCTGGTCGCCGCTGGGCCAGGGCTGCAACGGCACGGTGCATGCGCTGGCGCTGCTGCCGAACGGCGACCTGGTCGCAGCGGGCCAGTTCTCCGCCGCCGGCGGCGTGCCGGCGAGCCTGCTCGCGCGCTGGAACGGGACGGGTTGGGCGCCACTGGGGCCCGGCATCCCCTGGCTCGCGCAGAACGTGCGCGCGCTCGCGGTGCTGCCGAACGGCGACCTGGTGGCGGGCGGCTCGTTCACCGTCGGCAACCTCGCGCGGTGGGATGGCGTCGCCTGGACGGCCTTCCCGACCGGCGGGACCAACGGTCTCGTCACGGCTCTGCAGGTGCTGCCGAGCGGCGACCTGCTGGTCGGTGGTTCGTTCACCACGGTCGGCGGCACGGCCGCGACCGGCCTCGCGCGATGGGACGGCCAGGCGTGGACCGCGTTCGGCGGAGGCGTGGCGGGCAGCGTCGACGCGATCGCGCTGGCCGCGAACGGCGAGGTCGTCGTCGGCGGTACGTTCGCGTCCGCCGGCGGCGTGCCGGCGAACAACATCGCGAGCCGGCACGGTGCGGCGTGGTCGCCGCTGGGCGCGGGCGTGAACAGCTCGGTGAGGAGCCTCGCCGTATTGCCGGACGGCGACGTGGTCGCCGGCGGTGCGTTCTGGCAGGCCGGTGGCAGTCCCGCAAGCAGCATCGCGCGGTGGAACGGTGTGGCGTGGGCGCCTTTCGCCGCCGGGACCTACGGGGCCGTCAGGGCGCTGGCGTGGTCGCCCGAAGGTCGACTCGAGGTCGGCGGCGAGTTCACTGCCGTCGGACCGCTGGCTGCTGCCTACCTCGGATTCCTCGAGCCGACCTGCCCGGCGAGCGCCACCGCGCTGGGCAGCGGTTGCGCGAGCAGCGGCGGCAGCAACGCGCTGCAGGCGACCTCGCTGCCGTTCACGGGTGGCGTGTTCCGCGCGGTCGGCACCGGCTTGCCGACGTTGGCGGCGGTGTTCGCGGTGACCGGCCAGGTCGCGATCCCGCAGGCCGTCGCGCCGTTGGGCACGTGGTTCCCGATTGCGGGTGCAGGTTGCGATCTGCTCGTGATCCCGGACTACGTGGAGCTGCACCTGACCGCGGTGGGCAGCGTCGCGACCGCGATCGCGGTGCCCGACACGCCCGCGCTCGTCGGCGTCGCGGTGGTCCACCAGCTGGTGCCGGTCGAGCTGTCGGCGAGCCTCGCGCCGGTCGCGATCACCGCGACCAACGCGCTGGCGGTGACGGTAGGCGCCTTCTGAAGCGCGGCGCGCGGCTCACACCTTGGTCGGCCCGTGCGCCGCGACCTTCGCGACGATCCGCGCGGCGCGCTGCTGGATCGCCTCGAAGCGCCGCAGCCGCAGGTCGTCGGCGTCGAACAGCGACGCGACGAAGCCGAGGCCGAACGCGCCGGCCTGCAGCCACAGGTCGACGTTCTCCTCGCTGACGCCGGCGGTCGGGAACACGCGCAGGAACGGCAACGGCCCGCGCAGCGCCTTGAGGAACTCCGGGCCGTTGGCGGGGCACGGGAACAGCTTGACGACGTCGGCGCCGGCGCGGTGCGCGGCCATCATCTCGGTCGGCGTCGCGCAGCCGGGCACCGACACCAGGTCGTGCTGGCGACAGAAGCTGATCACCTGCGGGTCGGTGACCGGCGAGACCAGGAAGCGCGCGCCGGCGGCCATCGCCTCCTTCGCGTGGTCGACCGACAACACGGTGCCGGCGCCGACGACGAGGCCGTGCCGTTCGCTGAGCGCGCTGATGTGCTCGAGGCAATCGGGCGTGGTCATCGTCACCTCGACCAGCTTGAAGCCGCCGGCGATCACCGCGTCGAGCGCCGGCCGTACCACCTCGCGGTCCGCGGTGCGCAGGATCGCCGAGCAACGGAACTGCGCGAACGCGGACAGGACGGCGGTGCGGGTGGGTGGCATGGGCAGCGTGCTCGGGTGGACCGCGGCGCGCGGTGGCGCACCGCGTTCCGCATCATACGCACCGGCTGGCTCGGTTCACGCGCGCGTCGGTCGACGTGTGTGGCGCGATGCCGCAGGTTGCGCGTTGCTTTGCCCGAGGCGGCTCGTACCGTGCTCGCGTGGGCTGGTACCAGACAACGCGGCGAGGGGTGTGCGCCTTCGCGTTCTCGTCGGCGGCGGTGCTGGTGGCGCAGGAGCCGCAGGCGCCGACCGGTGATCGCGAGGGCCTGGCCGTGCGCGCCGACCGGGTCGAGCGCCACGGCATCACCTGGCGCTTCGACCAGGAATACGTCGTCGGCACGTTCGCCAACGGGGATCCCTGGGTGCTCGGGCCGGTGCGGATCCTCGCGATCACGCCGCGCACCGTCGAGGTCGACGGCCGCGTGCTGCACGGTTCGATGATCGATCCGGATCCGTCGTCGATGCTGCAGGGCTACGACTCGGCGATGTACGACGACCAGGCCCGCGAGCGCTACCGCGACGACCTGAACTGCGCCTGGGGCGTGGACGCGGAACACCCGCTGGTGCTGGCCGCGCCGGGGAGCCTGGTGTCGGCGATCAGCCGCACCGAGCGCGGCGTCACGCCGACGCTGCAGACCGCCGCCGTGCTGACGTGCGTCGCCGCGGTGCCGGCACCCGATGCGTTCCGACCGCCGTTCGCCGGTCACGACAAGCAGATCGCGTTCCGCGAGGCCGGCCTCGACTACGGCGTGCTGCAGCAACTGCGTCCGGCCGAAGGCGCGCCGGCGATCGACACCGTCGCCGCGGCGTTCGAACGCGTCTGGCTCGACCATGCGCCGGAATGGCCGGTGCGCTACCTGCACCCGCTCGACAACATGCCCGACTACGGGCGCGAGATCGCGGCGACCGTCGGCACGGGTGCGCTGCTGCTGAACTCCGATCTGTCCAACGAGCGCAAGCGGCTGCTGCTGGTGCGCATGGTCCAGCTCGGCATCGACCTGCACGGCCAGTTGCGCGCCGGCGGCCATTGGCCGGGGCGCGGCGGCCATGGCCACGGCCGCAAGCTGCCGATCCTGCTCGCGGGCGCCGTGCTGCACGACGCGCGCATGCTGGCGGTGGGCCGCGACTTCGTCTCGGCGCCGCGGCCGGACGCGCCGACCGGCCAGTTCTTCGGCGAGGACGGCCAGACGTTCTTCGTCACCGCGACCGCGCCCGGCGTCTGGAACGGCGGCCACGGCGGCTACACCAAGGAACACGACGGCCTGCCCGAATGGGGTTTCGCCCACGTCGACGAACCGCAGCATGATCGCGCCGGCTGGGAGGACAACCCGTACCGCCGCTGCTGCACCGCCAACGGCTGGGTCGGCGAGGCGCTCGCCGCGCGGATGATGGGGCTGCAGGAGGCGTGGAACCATCCGGCGTTCTTCGCCTACATGGATCGCTACCTGCAGGTCGTGCCGAGCGAACGCTGGCACCGGGCCTGGGTGCCGTGGCACGCCGCGATGTGGGACACGTACAGAGCCAACTATGGAGGGGCGAGGTGGGCGGGGGTGGGCCGCCTGGGTTGGAGCTGGCGCCGCGATGCGGCGCAGCTCAACGGCGAAGACGGTCGGGCCGGGGTTTGCCGGGGAGGGCGCGGTGGGTGGCGGGCGGTTGGTGGGCGCGGGCCGGCGGATGGGCGGTGCGGCGGCGGGGGGAGCTGGCGCCGCGGGGCGGCGCAGCTCGGGGAGGGGCGTGGCGGCGTGGGGGCGGGGGCCCGAGATGACGCGCAGTGGGGCCGGCTGCGTTGTCCTGCGCGGATGAAGGAACCCGCGTTGCGGCGTCCAGGCAATCGCTGAGCGGGGTCGCCCGCAGGGCGAGCCGGCCGGAATAGACGCCGCAGCGGGGCCGGCTGCGTTGTCCTGCGCGGATGAAGGAACCCGCGTTGCGGCGTCCAGGCAATCGCTGAGCGGGGTCGCCCGCAGGGCGAGCCGGCCGGAATAGACGCCGCAGCGGGGCCGGCTGCGTTGTCCTGCGCGGATGAAGGAACCCGCGTTGCGGCGTCCAGG
>CAYMRG010000396.1:0-5383 GCA_964392555.1 uncultured candidatus Brocadiaceae bacterium | reverse complement strand
AGGTGCGGCTGCGCCCCGGCTTCTTCCCGTTCGTCGAGCCGGGCTTCGAACTCGACGTCAACTGCCCGTTCTGCAAGGGCCAGGGTTGCTCGGTCTGCAAGCAGTCGGGCTGGATCGAGATCCTGCCGTGCGGCATGGTCCATCCCAACGTCCTGCGCCAGGGCGGCATCGACCCCGAGGTCTACACGGGCTTCGCGTTCGGCATGGGTCTACAGCGCGTCGTGATGCTGCGCTACGGCATCGACGACATCCGCCAGTTCATGGGTGGGGACCTGCGCTTCCTGCAGCAGTTCCCGGAGGTCCCGCGATGAAGCTCTCGCTGCGCTGGTTGTCCCGCCACGTCGACCTCAGCGGCATCGAGCCGAAGCAGATCCTCGCCGATCTGACGATGAGCACGGCCGAGATCGAAGGGCTCGAACGCTTCGGCGAAGGGCTCGAATGCCTGGTCGTCGGCCACGTCCGCAAGCGCGACAAGCACCCCGACGCCGACAAGCTGTCGGTGTGCCAGGTCGACCTCGGTGCGGCCGGCGGCGTCGTGCAGATCGTCTGCGGCGCGCCCAACGTCGCGGCCGGGCAACGCGTCGTCGTCATCAAACCGGGCGACACGCTGCCGGCGAAGGGCGGCAAGGGCGCGCTGAAGATCAAGGTCGGCAAGATCCGCGGCGTCGAATCGCACGGCATGATCTGCTCCGAGGCCGAACTCGGCCTCAGCGAGGAGCACGACGGCATCCTCGTGCTGCCCGCCGACACGCCGATCGGCGCGCGCTTCGTCGACTGCGCGCACGTCCAGGACTGGGTGCTCGAGATCGACAACAAGTCGATCAACCATCGCCCGGATCTGTGGGGGCACTACGGCTTCGCCCGCGAACTGGCGGCGATCTACGGCCGCGAGCTGCGCCCGGTCGTCGCGGCGCCGGTGGCGCTGCCGAAGGAGGGAAAGCGCATCGCGATCGAGATCGCCGACAAGGCGGCGTGCCCTCGCTACTGCGGGCTGTTCCTCGATGGCGTGGCGAGCGGACCGTCGCCGCACGAGCTGCGCTGGCAGCTCGCCGCGGTCGGCCAGCGCGCGATTTCGCTGCCGGTCGACCTGACCAACTACGTCATGCTCGACCTCGGCCAGCCGATGCACGCGTTCGACGCGCGCCACGTCGGCCAGGGGCCGATCCGCGTGCGGCACGCCAAGGACGGCGAACGCATCACGACGCTCGACGGCCAGGAGCGCAAGCTCACCGAGCAGGACCTGCTGATCTGCTGCGGCGACCGTCCCGAGGCGCTCGCCGGCGTGATGGGTGGGCAGGGCACGATGGTCGAGCCCGGCACGACCAGTCTGTTCCTCGAATCGGCCAACTTCCAGGCCGCCGGCGTGCGCCGCACGAGCATGCGGCTCGGCCTGCGCACCGACGCCAGCGCCCGCTTCGAGAAGGCGCAGGACCCGGCCAACGCCGAGCTGGCGGTGCACCTGTTCACGAGCCTGCTGCAGCAGCACTGCCCGACGACCACCGTCGCCGGCCCGCTGCTCGACCCGGCCGGCTTCCGCTACGAGCCCAAGCGGATCACGCTGCGCCGCGCGCGGCTGCGGCTCAAGCTCGGCCTGCCGATCGAGGACGAGCGTGTCCGCGACATCCTGACCGCGCTGCGGTTCGGCGTCGAGATCACCAGGGACGGCTTCGACGTCACGGTGCCGAGCTTCCGCGCCACCAAGGACATCGCGATCGAGGACGACCTGATCGAAGAGGTCGGTCGGATGTTCCGCTACGACAACATCCCCGAGCAGCCGCTGCACGGCGTGATGGCGCTGCCGCCGCGCAACGACGAGCTGTTCCTGGTCCGCCGCCTGCTGGAGGTCGGCTGCCTCGAGCTCGGTTGCAGCGAGGTCTACAACTACACGTTCGTGCCCGACGCGGTGCTGAAGGCGTGCGGCGCGCAGGACCATGCCTACGTCAAGGTCGCGAACCCGGTCGCGCCCGAGCAGACGCGGATCCGCCGCCACGTGCTGCCGAGCCTGCTCGCCAGCGCCGGGCCCAACCTGCGCACCCGCGCCGAGGTGCGGCTGTGCGAGCACGGCAAGGGCTACCACGCCGAGATGCACGCCGACGACAAGCTGCCGCACGAGGTGCGCGAGCTGGCGTTCGTCTGGTCGCGGCAGAAGGGCGAGCACCCGTTCGGCGCCCTGCGCGAAGCCGTCGGCGAGCTGCTGGCCCGCGTCGGCTATCCGGCCGTCATGGAGCGCGTCTGGCACGGCAAGGACCAGCCGTGGGTGCACCCCTCGCGCGCCGGCGCGATCGCCCCCGACGGTTCGCCGGTCGGCTATGTCGCGCACCTGCACCCGGCGATCGCCAAGGCGCTCGACCTGCCGGTGACCACCGCCGTCGCCTGCCTCGACGTCCGCGCGATGCTCGCCAACGGCCGCCGCATCGCCAGCTACAAGCCCGTGCCGACGTATCCCGAGCTGCCGGTCGACGTCGCGCTGCTGGTCGACGAGGGCACGCAGGTGGCCCAGGTCGCCGAGTTCCTCCGCACCGTCGGGCGCAAGCTCGTCCGCGACGTGCAGTTGTTCGAGGTCTACCGCGGCGAACGGCTCGCGGCCGGCAAGAAGAGTTTGAACTTCACCGTCACGCTGGGCGCCGACGACCGCACGCTGACCGATGAGGACGAAGGGAAGTACCTCGGCAAGGTGCGGGAGCAGGCGGCGACGATCGGTGGGGAGCTGCGCGGCTGAGAGTTGTGTGGTCAGGCGGGGCACGCGGACGTCCGGGTCGACCGGTGCGCCGGCATCGTCGGCACCGACCGGGGGATTGCGGAAGCGCCTGACAGAGAGCATCCTGCGCGCGAGCATGTCCGTCGCTCGCCAGGAGCTGGCAGCCCGGAGAGCGCTTCACGACTGCCGCATGGTGAGCATCGCAGGCCGTGAGTATCGCCAGTGATACCGGGCTCAGCCGCGTGACGGGAAGGCGAGGTGTACAAAGGAACGCCATGAACCGCATCATCCTTGGAGTTGCGCTCGCTCTTCTCGTAGGGATTGTCTGGCTCTTGCTGTCAGGAGTTCTCGATGCGCGCGAGCCACGGATCTCCATGCCGCCCGAGGTTCCCATTGCGGATGTGGAGCGGCACATGCCTCCGTTGGCTGGGTCTGGAAAGGCGGTTTCCAGAACCGAAGTCGACCGTGCCGAGGAGAGGTCCCTGTCCACGGATATCGCGTCCAGAGGCGTGGAGACGCTTGGGCGGCTGGATGGGGCGGCGGAGGCGGGGGTTGTTGAGGATTGGGAGAGTCAGCGTCGATCTCTCGATGGTCGGATAGCCAACCTCGTGACTCCGGCATCCGGTGATCCGCTGGCGGTTCTACGCGCTGCCCTGGATGCTGCCGAGCTGAGGCTGGAGAAGGTGCGCCGGGACGCTCTCATCGACATGACCGAGAAGCATGACTACGCAACCATCAAGGCCCAGGGGGCGCGCCCACCCGATGTCGAGGGGTTCGAGCAAGTGGTTCACGGCCCTGTCTCTCGAGCCGGCAAAGAGTCTGTGGATGTAGTGTTCTACCTTCCTGTCTCGGATAGCCGGACAAAGGCGGCCAGGGACCACTGGACCAAGGTCTACTGGGAGTACTACGGCCAATACGTGGAGCACTTCAACGCGCAACCGCTGGCTGTTCGTCGGGCCAGGATTCGCGCATACAACGAAGCAATGAGTCAAAGGACTTACCCAAAGCGCGAAGGCCAAGGTGGATTGAGCCCAGAGGAGATTCAGGCGGCGATGATCCCGGGTCCCATAGGCGTCGATGAGCGGAACTGCATCGTCTATCTGAGGCGTTAGAGGATGGGATCTGGGTCGCGGCAGCCGGAGCATCCCCCGAGATGGACTACTTCGAGCATGTTTGGCTGGGAGCTGAGCTGGACCAAGCCGCACTGGTTTTGCCTGGTTGGATGGGTATTGGGGCCCGCCCTTTGGGCTGCCGTGAGAATCTACCTCGCAATCGTCGATGACGGCATGGGGGACTCCTTTCGCAGCCATCCGGAGGCTTGCCGTGCTACGGGGCTCTTCATCGTCGCTGGCGGATTCCTCTTCCTCCTTCTGGTTGCGTATCCCGTCCATTTGCTGCCGGAATACTGGTGCACAATGGCATTTTGGATCTTCGTATTCGCCCTGAGGGTCCTTGGGCCTGCCAATGTGGATGCGAGGGCTTGCACGTTCCTGCTGACCTGCTGATGGCGGTCGCGGCTGGCCTGCCTCTGCTCCTCACCTTGGTTCGGGCCGTGCGGAGTGGCGTTCGGCGTCAGCGCCGCTTGCATGCGCCGGCCGAGTCGTAGGGGCCACCGTGCCAAAGGGCTGAAAACCGCAAATCCGCCGCTTGCGAACCCTCGTCTCCTGCGTGCAACCGCCTCTCACCCGCGCAACACCCCGACCAGATCGCGCACGAACCTCGCCGTCAGACCCCACAACAGCTCCTCACCCCACACGAAGTGCGGGCTGAGCCGCGGCTGGCTGCCGCCGGCACCGCCCGGCGGCGGGCGCTCGCTCCAGCGGCCTTCGTCGCGCAGCTCGGCGAGCGGCACGTGCAGCACGCGCACGACCTCGCGCGGATCGGCCACCAGCGGCACGGGGTCGACCCGGCCGACGAGGCAGTGGACGAAGATCCCGGCCGAGCTGGCGCGGGGCGGCAGTTCGCCGAGGACGGCGACGGCCTCGGCGGGCACGCCGACCTCTTCGCGGCATTCGCGCAGCGCGGTGGCGAGCGGCGGTTCGTCGCCGTCGCGCATGCCGCCGGGGAACGCGATCTGGCCGGCGTGCTGGAGGTCCGTGGGGCGGACGACGAGCAGCAGGCAGTCCTCGCCGCCGTGCGCGACGACCGGGCAGAGCACCGCGGCGCGGCGCAGGTCGGTCGGCTGCCAGTCGCCGGGGGCCGGCAGGCGGGCGCGCAGCAGGGCGTCGAGAGTCGTCACGCGATCGTGATAGCGGCTGCCGTTCGGGCTCGCCATCGGCGATGATCCGCGGATGGTCGAACCGCCCGCAGTGCACCTGGTCGACGGGACCTACGAGCTGTTCCGCAGCTACTACGGTGCACCGCCGGCGCAGGCGCCGGACGGGCGCGAGGTCGGCGCCGTGCGCGGGCTGCTGAGCAGCCTGGTCGCGCTGCTGCGCGCGCCGACGACGACCCACGTCGGCATCGCCTTCGACACGGTGATCGAGTCGTTCCGCAACCAGCTGTTCGCCGGCTACAAGACCGGCGACGGCATCGACCCGCCGCTGCAGGCGCAGTTCGAACTGGCCGAACGGGCGACGCGGGCGCTCGGGCTGTGCACGTGGTCGATGGTGGAGTTCGAGGCCGACGATGCGCTCGCCTCGGCCGCGGTGCGCTGCGGCGCCGACCCGGTGGTCGGCCGCGTCT
>CAYMRG010000395.1:0-5403 GCA_964392555.1 uncultured candidatus Brocadiaceae bacterium | reverse complement strand
AGCATGTCGTCGATCATGCCCTGCAGGCCGAGCGCGCGGCCGTCGTCGGGCGAGTAGATGCGGCTGATGCCGTAGTCGTGCAGCGCCGCGATCTCCTCGGGCAGGATCACGCCGCCGCCGCCGCCGAAGATCCGCACGTGCCCGCTGCCGCGTTCGCGCAGCATGTCGAGCATGTAGCGGAAGAACTCGTTGTGGCCGCCCTGGTAGGACGTCACTGCGATGCCCTGCGCGTCTTCCTCGATCGCGGCGTCGACGATCTCGCGCACCGAACGGTTGTGGCCGAGGTGGATCACCTCGGCGCCGGTCGCCTGCGCGATGCGGCGGAAGATGTGGATCGACGCGTCGTGGCCGTCGAACAGACTGGTCGCGGTGACCAGACGGATCTTGTGCGTCGGCCGGAAAGCGCTGGCCGGAAGGGCGTCGGGATCGTGCTGCGTCGGGCTGGAGGCGCTGGCCGCGTGGGTCACTGGGATTCTCGCAGGCGGGACGGGCGGGTGGCCCGGGAGACCGCCCCGGGATGCCGCTGGGGCATTCTACTGCGGCGCGCGCGGCTGCTCACTCGGCGGCGGCTTCCTCGGCCGACATCGGCGAGAAATGCTGGGCGACGATCTTCCAATCGTCGCTCATCCGGCACAGCGAGAACGTGCAGCGGCCGGCCTGCTCGATCGAGCGGCCCTCCGGGTCGGTCTGGGCCAGGCGCCACGTGCCGATCACGGTCGCGAACTGGTCCTCGAAGACCTGGAACTCGAGGTCCTTCAGCTCCATCCGCACCGATTCGAGGTAGCGGAACTCCTGGTCGAGCACTTCCTCGAACTCGCCCCAGCCGCGGTCGCGACGGCCGGAGGCATCGAGGTTCTGGAACCGCTTGTCCGTCCAGAAGTGCGAGCGGAAGGTCTTGAGGTCGCGGCTGTTGAACGCCTGCCGCATGCTGCGGAAGAAGTCGTCCAGTTCCTTCAGGCTTTCGACGCTCATGGCTCCTGGGTCGGTCGCCCGTGTAGACGAAGGTTGGCCGCTGGCGATGCGTTCGCCAGCGAGCCGCTGGGCTCACTGCACGGGGTTGGCTGGCGGCGACGGGGGGACGTCACCGCGCGATGTGTTGGTAGAGGGGCTCTTTGCCCTTTTCGTAGACGACCTTGCCGTTGACGACCGCGGTCTCCACGAAGGTCGCATAGTGCAGCGGATCGCCGTCGAGAATCAAGACGTCGGCGCTCTTGCCGGCCTCGAGGGAGCCCACCTGGCGGTCGATGCCGAGCATTCTCGCTGCGTCCAACGTCAGTGTGCGAAGTGCTTTACGGTTGTCCAGGCCGCCGCGGACGGCGAATGCGGCATCGACGTGGGGGGTGTTCAGGTCCTGACCCAGGATGCCCGTGGTGCCCACGCCCGCTCCGCCGAACATGCCAACCGGGCAGGTCACGGCGACGGGCACGCCGGCCTTGGCGAGGATCGCCGCCGACGCGAGGTTGCTGCCGGTGGTGTCCGGCGTCTGCGGATCGGCGGGCACGCGGTCGCGCGGGCTCAGCACCACCATCGATCCGGTCGCGGCGATCTCGTCGGGCACCAGCCAGGCGCACATCGGCTTCTGCAGCACCACGCCCTTGCCGAGCAGCTTCGCGAGTTCGAGGGCCTGGCGGATCGCATCGACGTCGTTGGTGCCGCGCCCGCCGCCGCCGCCGCGCCGGCCACCGCCGAATGGGTTGAAGCCGCCGCCGCTGAGGCTGACCCACAGCTGCGCCTCGCCGCGCAGGATCGCGACGACCTTGTCGGCGCCGCCGGGCATCGGCGGTTCCTTGGCATTCGCGTCGGCCGCCTTCTTCTTCGGGAACTCCTCGAGGGCGGTCAGGTACTCGCGCGCGCTGCCGACCAGCTTCTCGAACTTCTCCATGTCGGCGAGGCTCAGCGGCACGCTCATGCCGACGACGGTGTTCTCCTTCACCACCATCGCCTTGGCGTCGCCGTAGGCGAGCTTGATCACCGCGTTGCTGCCGCTCGGCGTGTTGCCGCCGCCGGTCGAGCCGACGAGGAAGCTGGTGATGCCGGCCGCGAGCCCTTGCTTGATCTCGGGGTCGTAGGGATTGACCGAATCGGCGTAGGGGGCGCTGCGCCCGGCGCCCATGCCGTTGCCGGCGACGCAGACGAAGCCGGGGCTGACGGTCTTGCCCTTCGCATCGAGCACTGTGGTGCCTTCGGGCAGCGTCAGGTTCTGGCCGACCGAGTCGATCTTGTCGTCGGCGATCAGCACCGTCGCGCCGGTCAGGCGCTGGCCGGTGCCGAGGTAGACGTCACCGCCGACGATCGCCAGCCAGTGCTTGGGCTTGTCGGCGGGCCTGGCCTCGGGCTTCGGCGCCTCGGCCGGCGCCTGGTCCGGCGGCGGACCGCCGCGGAGGCCGCGACGGCCGCGGCCCTGGGCCGTGAGATCGGCGGCGCCGACGGCGACGCAGAGGGCGAGGGTGAGCAGGGCGGGGGTGCGCATGGCGATTCGTCGCGGATCAGGGGTTCGGGAGCACTTCGCGGCCGGCGCGCCAGACGCCGACCAGCTGGCCGGTCGGCGACAGCGGATCGCCACGGAACACCAGCACGTCGGCGACCTTGCCGGCCTCGAGCGTGCCGACCTCCTTGTCGACGCCGAGCGCCTTCGCCGGGGTCAGCGTGACGCCGCGAAGCGCGACGTCGGCCGGCAGGCCGGCGCGGACCAGTTCCATCAGGCGGAAGAACAGATCGCGCACCTGGCCGGCGTCGTCGCCGAAGACGAAGCCGACCTCGATGCCGGCCTCGTTCAGCGACTGCGCCGGGTGGGTCAGCACGCGCGACCGCGGCAGCGACGCGAGGCTGGGCGCGACCAGCACCGGGCACTGCATCGCCTTGGCCTGGTCGAGCACGAGGTCGATCGTGCCGGCGAGCGTATCGTGCCGCGGCACGACCAGCGCGCGCGGGAACTTCACGCTGTCCTCGACCGCCATCTGCCAGTGCTGCATGTCGGCGGCCGAGTCGATCTCGAGCAGCGCGCGCTTCTTGCCTTCGAGCAGGTCGGCGAGCACTTCGAGGTTCGGGTCCTTCGGCGCCTCGGGCCGCTTCTGCGGCTGCTCGCCGCCCTGGCCCTGCGGCTGCGGTTGTGGCTGCGGCTGCGGCGGTGGCGTCGGCTTGGGTTCCGGCTTCGGTTCGGGCTTCGGCTCCGGCGGCGGCGTCGGGGTTGGCGTGGGGTTCGGCGCGGGCTCGGGCTTCGGCTGGTCCTTCGCCGGCTCCGGCTTGTCGCCGGGCTTCGGTGCCTCGGCCGGCTTCGGCGCCTCGGGCGGCGGCGTCGGCTTCTTGCGCTCCTCGACGATCTTCTGCGCCTTCTCGAACGCTTCCTTGAGCTGCTTCTTGGTCTGCTGGTCGCGCGCCATGCCGATCTGCACGAAGGCCTCGGCGTTGCGCGTCAGTTGCTCCAGCGTCTTGCCCTCGGGGTTGAGCACGGCGCCGGTGCCGGGGAAGCCGTTGCCGGCCGGGTTCAGCGCCAGCGTCGTCACGCCGACGCGCAGCAGCTCGCCGAACACGTCCTGCTTGCCGTAGAGCCCGTCGATGACCTTGATCGCGGCGCCCTTCGGGCCCCTGTTGGCCGGGCCGCCGCCCGCGCCGGGGCCCGGCGAATCGCGGCGACCACGCCGACCTGCCGGCTGCTCGGTGAAGGTCGGCTGCGGCCGGCCGAAGCCCGCGCGCGACCACGCACTGACGAGGCCCGGCATCAGCGTCATGCCGGTGCCGTCGACGACCCGCGCGCCGGCCGGCACCGCGACGTCCTTGCCGACGCTCTCGATCTTGCCGTTGCGCACGACCAGCGTGCCGCGTTCGATCGGTTCGCCGGCGACCGTGACGATGCGCGCGTTGGTGAACGCGACCGGACGGTTGTCCTGGGCGGCAGCCGTGGCGGCGAGCGCCAGCAGCGCGAGCAGGGTGGGGCGGGGGTTTCTCATCGCACGTCTCCGAAGCTGTGGACCAGCGTTCCTTCGATGTAGACCTTCTGCGGACCGTGGCGGGGATCGAGCGGATCGCCGTCGGTCACCTGAAAGTCGGCGTCCTTGCCGACCGCGAGCGACCCGACGCGATCGGCGATGCCGATCTGGCGGGCCGGTTGGATCGTCAGCGCGCGCAGCGCCGCCTCGTAGCCGAGGCCGAGCCGGATCGCCATCGCCGCCTGCAGCTGCAGTTCTTCGGCGGCGACGACCGGCGCATCGGTGTTGATCGACATGTCGCGACAGCCGACGTCCCAGTACGCCTGGCAGGTGCCCTGGAAGCGGCCGTAGCGGTCGAACTCGTACATGCGCGGCCCGAGATTGACCGGCGTCTGTCGCTTGGCCAGCGAGCCGGCGGCGAGCCAGCCGTCGAAGCAGCCGTGCGACAGGATCATGCGCACGCCGAACACGTCCTGGAACATGCGCGCGGTGGCGATGCAGTCGCGGGCGCCGGCGGTGTGGATCAGCACCGGCACCTCCTTGTCGAACACCTGGCGCAGCTGTTCGAGCGCCGGCGGCGAACGCGCGCCACGCCGCGGCGTAGGCCTGGCCGCGCAGCAGCAGATCGGTCAGCAGCTCGCTGCTGCCCATGCGCGTGAGGCCGAGGTCGCCGCTGCGGCGCTCGGGGTTGAAACCCTGCGCGACCTTCATCGCGCCGAGTTCGCGGATCACCATCGCCTCCAGCGAACCGCCCCAGCGCATCTTCAGCAACACGCCGAAGCCGCCGATGTTGGTGCCCGAGCCGGGGATGAACAGCGTCGTCGTGACGCCGCCGGCGGCGGCGCGCCGGATCATCTCCTCGCTCGGCCGGACCACGTCGAGCGTGCGCAGTTCGGCGTTCAACGGCATGGTCATGTCGTTGATGTCGCCGCCGCCGCCGCTGACGTGGTGGTGCAGGTCGACGAAGCCGGGGCTCAGCCAGAGCGCGCCGTGGTCCTCGCGCCGTGCGCCGGCGGGCACCGGCGTGGTCGCGCGCGGGCCGAACGCGACGATCTTGCCGCCCTGCTCGACGAGCACCGCGTCGTCGATCGGCTCGGCGTCGCCGGGCAGCGCGCGCGCGGCGAAGTGCGCGGTCACGGGCGCCGTCGCCGGCGCCGCGGCCGCCGTGGCCGGGGCCTGGGGGAACGCGGGCACGAGCGCGCCGAGCACCGCGACCGCGAGGATCGCGGCGCGGCCGGGTCGTCGTTGCCGTGCGTCGCCAGAGCCCATCACCACACCGGTCGGTTGGGGTCGCGCTGGTAGCAGATCGTGCCGTTGATCACCATGCGCTCGACGTAGCAGCGCGGGTCGAGCGGATCGCCGCTCCAGACCGCGAGGTCGGCGTCCTTGCCGACTTCGAGCGAGCCGACGCGGTGGTCGATGCCGACGAAGCGCGCGGCGTTGATCGTCAGCCCGCGCAGCGCCCATTCGTGCGGCC
>CAYMRG010000394.1:3184-5404 GCA_964392555.1 uncultured candidatus Brocadiaceae bacterium | reverse complement strand
GCCCGACCGCGGTCAGCCGTCGAGCCAGCCGTCGGCCGCGATCTGCGCGACCACGGCGTCGACTGTCTGCTGCATGGGGCTGCGCCGCGTCAGCACCTGCACGAGGGCCACGGGCAGGCCCGGCAGCCACACGCAACCCTGCTCGCTGCACACCGCCCGGTAGGTGCGCGGCGCGCGCCCGGGCGCCGAGACGCACGCCTCGAGTTCGTGGTCGAAGCTGGCGAACTCCGGGATCAGGCCGCAGCTCATCGTCAGCAGCAGGCCGTCGGCCGACAGGCCGCTGGCGCGTTGGTGCAACCGCAGGTTGCACGACAGCTGCGCGTCCGCCGGGGCCTCGGCGTCCGAACCGACTGCGGCGAAGGCGCCGGTGTTGCGCAGGTAGTCGGCGAAGTTCCTGGCCGCCCTGGCGAGGGGCTTGCCGGCCAGTTCGCTCGGCTCGCGGCTGCCGGTGTCGAACAGGCGCCTGGGCAGCACGCGGTCCACGGCCAGCTCGAAGCGGAGGGCGGGGGGGCGGGCGGGATGGAGCGGAAACTCGGTCGCGGGCGGTGGTTCGACCGAGAGGGTGCTGCAGGCCGCGAGCCACGGCAGCACCATCGCCAGCAGGCGAAGGTGGATGTTCATGACGATCTCGAGCCATCGGATTGTGCGGCCGGCGGCCCTTCCCGGGACCTCCGGTGGAGCGAGCTTGCCACGGGCGACGACTCTCCGGCCGGCAAGCGCCAAGGCGCGGCCGCGGTTGCATCGCCGGCGACATGGTGCCTTGGTAAGCTCCGCGCGGCGGTCATCGACCGAGGAGGCAACCATGCACGAGACGACGAAGCGTGAACGCGCGATGCCGAGGGCTGCGGTCAGCGCCCTGATCGCGTGGGCCATCGCGTGGGGCGCACCTGCCCACGCCTGCGCGCCGCAGGGACAGCCTGCGGCCGCCGCGCCGGGCAATCAGGATCCGGCTGGCAGCGCGGCGCAACGGTTCCAGGAATTGAAGGCGGCCTACGACAAGGCCATGGCCGAGTTCGAATCGCTCTACGGCGAAGCCAAGACCGATGCGGAACGCGAGACGCTGTTCCGGACGCGTCTGCCGAAGGGCACGGACTATGCGCCGCGGGCGATCGCGATCGCCAAGGCGGCACCGAACGATCCGGTCGCGCTCGATGCGCTGCTGTGGTCGCTGGATCTCGGCATGGGACCCGAGCCCGACGAGGTGCTGGCGCTGCTCGCCAAGGACCACGTCGCGAGCGATCGGCTCGGCCCGTTCTGCCAGACCATCGGCAGCGGTTTCCGTCCCGCGATCGCCGAGTTCCTGCGCGCGGTGGTGCAGAAGAACCCGCACCACGATGTGCAGGGGTGCGCCACCTACGGGCTCGCCAGCTGGCACAGCCGCCGCGCGGAGTATGCCAACCGCCTCCGCGGCGCGGATGCCGAGGAGAACAAGGGCCTCGAGCAATTCCTCGGCGCCGCCGGCGTCGCCGAGCTGCGGGCGCTCGATGTCGCCGCGACCGAGCACGAAGCGGAGACGCTCTATGAGCAGGTCGTCGCCAGGTTCGGGGACGTGAAGCGTGGTCGCGGCACGCTCGGCGATGCGGCCAAAGGCGATCTGTTCGAGCTCCGCAACCTCGCGGTCGGCAAGGTCGCGCCCGACATCGAGGGCGAGGACGTGCTCGGCGTGAAGTTCAAGCTGTCCGATTACCGCGGCAAGGTGATCTTTCTCGACTTCTGGGGATTCTGGTGAGGCCCTTGCCGGGCCATGATCCCGCACGAGCGGTCGCTCGTGGCAAAGTTGGCAGACAAGCCGTTCGTCCTGCTCGGTGTGAACAGTGACCCGGACCGCGCGGAGCTGGAGCACAAACTGGCCGACGAGAAGATGGCCTGGCGGCACTTCTACGACGGCGGCACCAGCGGTCCGATCGCGACGGCGTGGAACGTGCACGGTTGGCCGACCACGTTCGTGATCGACCAGAACGGCGTGATCCGCTACCGCAACCTGCGCGACGCGGCCGCCGAGAAGGCGATCGAGGCGCTGCTCGCCGCGATGCCCGGCGAACCGGCCAAACCGGCGCCGGCCGCGAAGTGAGCGCGGTGGCGGCGATCCCCGACCAGCGCGGGGATCGCGCCGGCGTCAGCCGCGCGGGCCGCTCTTGAACCAACCCGCCAGCGCACCGACGAAGCCGCCGCCGAGCAGCGTCAACGGCACCCAGATGCCGATTTGGGCCGTGCACAGCA
>CAYMRG010000394.1:0-3174 GCA_964392555.1 uncultured candidatus Brocadiaceae bacterium | reverse complement strand
GCGCCTGTTGATGGGCACGCCCTCGCTGGTCGAGGACCTGATCGAGCGCGCGCCGGCGGTCCTGGGCAAGACGGTGGACCAGCTGGGCATAGCGCGCATCTATTGCTCGGGCGAGCCCGGCGCCAACCGTTCGTAGTGCGTGCCGAGGTCCAGGTGGACCGCGACGACGGTGACGGCGAGGATCGGTGCGCGCGCCAGCAGCGCGTGCACGAGCAGCAGGCGCGCGAGCACCGGCCAGGCGACGAATGCGCATACCGAGCAACCCGCCAGCGCGGTGATCGTGAACACGAACGTGCCGACGGTCACGGGCAGCACGAGCTTGGCGATCGTGAAGACAGCCGCGATGCCGAGTGTGCCGAGGCCGAACCAGCGCAACGCGCGGCCGCGATGCACCGGTCCATGGCCGCTGCGAACCAGCGCGACGGCGAGGCAGGAACCGACGATCGGGATCAGCCAGCCGATGCCGACGAGGCCGCCGCCGCCACCGGCGCTGCGCGCGAACCAGGTGTCGGGCCAGCGTTCGATCTCGCCGACCAGGCGCAGCGCGGTGATCGCGAGGGTCGCGGCGAAGGCCGTCAGCAGGATGCTGCGGCACGCTCGCCAGGGAGTGGGATTCGGCATGGGCATGCGGTCTGGCGGTGCCGGCGCGGCGAGCGGTCACGGATCGCCAGCTTCGGTCGCGGAGTCTACCGCCCGGCGGGGCCGTGCCCTTCGTCGCGCTCCGCAGGCGCGTCAGGGCGGCCAGAGGCTTTTCCTGCCACGGCGGCCCGTTCCTCCGGATGGAACGAGTCTATGAACCTGCCTCACTGGATCTCGCTATCCGTCCTCACGGCCTTGCCGTTCCCTGCAGTGGCCCAAGCCAGCCCCGAGCCCATCGCGCCCTCGCCGGCGCTCGAGCGGCCGACCGCTCTGCCGGCCGCGTTGGTGCCGTTGCACCGACCGGAAGCGGAAGGCCAACCCACGGGGGAGCTGTGGGCGGCAGGCCCCGACTACAAGGCGTCGTTCCACGATGGCCCGCGCTTCATTCCGTATCTCGGCTCAGCGTATCCGCACATGCAGGAGGTCCGCTGGACGACGCAGTCCGTCCGGCTGGGCCAGCAGGAACTGCTCGGCGCGGCGACGCAGGCGGTCGTGGTGGGCGACTACCGTGTCGAGTTCGATCGCGGTGTGGTCCGCGAGGCCTACGACATCCGTCGCGACGGTCTCGAGCAGACGTTCGTGATCGCCAGCGCCGCCGCCGGTGGTGACCTGGAGGTGCGCGGTGCGCTGTCGGGCCTCGACGCCGTCGCCCGCAGTGGCGGCCATGGGCCCATCGAACTGCGCGACGAGCGAGGCGACACACTGGTCACCTATGGGGCCGCCACGGCCGTCGATGCGCAGGGTCGCACCTGGCCGATGACGACCAGCTGCGAACACGGGCAGGTCGTGCTGCGGCTCGCGGCCAGCGCGGTCGCCGCGGCGGCCTTTCCGCTGACCGTCGACCCGACGATCAACATGTCCCACTCCGGCCCGAACGGCGCGACCGTTGCGGAGTCGGAAGTGGCGGTCGCTGCGCCATCGTCCATCGGCCAGCCGGCGTTCGCCTACACGCGCTGGGTCGCCGCCAACGACAGCGACATGTTCCTCGCCGGCAACAACACGAACGGCATCTGGTTCGCTGACCTGACGGTCGGTGCGTCCGCCGAACAGCCGGCCGTGGCAGCCGTCGCCGCGACATCGAAGTTCGTGCTGGCCTACCGCTCGCTGAGCGCTGGCGTCAGCCGACTGCGCGTCCACCTGCGTCCGCAGGCGACGACGACCCTGCTGAGCAACTCGATCAGCCCGATCCTGGTCGCCAACCAGCACGACTGGCGGCCGACGATTGGTGGCACGATGGAAGGCAGCAGTGGCGACCAGGCCCTCATCGTGTTCCAGCGCGAAGTGACGCCGACGGCCGCGTTCGCCGACACCACCGCGAGCTCGGTGGTCGCGCGGCTGTTCCAGACCACGACGTCCTCCGGGCAGTTCACGACGGAGACCGTGATCGCACAGGGCGGGAACCTGGACTGCGAGCGACCGGCCGTCAACCAGGTCGCCGAGGGCGGGACGGCGTTCTCGTGGGTCTGTGTGTGGCAGCAGTACAACAACACCATCGCGGGCGACGACTGGGACCTGGTCGCGCGGCGCGTCGACAACACCGCGACGATCAGCACCGGCATCTGGACCAGCAGCCTCGCCGCGGCCAACCGGCACCAGCTCGGCCCCAAGGTCGCTGGGATACGAGGCCGCTACGCCGTGCTGTTCGCCTCGAGTGACGTGAGCATCACGCCGACCGGGATCAGCGGCCAGGACGTGCGCGTCGAGCGCTTCGATTGGGCGCACGGCGACACCTTCCCCGATCCTGCCGGCGACCAGCCGGCGGTTGTGCTCGCGACGGGGTCCATCCCTGTGCGCCAGGCCAATGGCATCTGCATGGATCCGAGCACGCTCTCGCACTGGGGCTACGTGTACCGGGTCTATTCGACGTCGTTGCCGGCAGGGTACGCCGGTCGAGTCGGCTACCACGGCCAGGGCCTCGAGGCGCCGATGCTCGTGGCGCCCGCGGGCCCGTCGATCACGAACCTCACGTGCTCGTGGTACCGTTCGGGGCCGGAGATGCGACTGGCGTACGGCGAGATCACCGCCGGGATCCTGACGGTGTGGGACGGCTACCTGTCGCACCCGACGCCGGTGGCGGCGTCGAACTACGGCAGCAGCTGCACCAATGCCGGCATCAACTGGGTCGGGCCGGCGGCGATCACCTCGTATCTGTCCAACCAGTTGATCGGCAGCGAGCTCTCCGGCATCCAGGTCAGCGGCGGCGCCTTCGGTCCCGGTTGGCTGCACATCCCGGCGGTGTCGCTCGCCAGCGCCAACCTGCCCCTGGTCCATCCGGCCATCGCCAGCGGCTGCAGTCTGCTGGTCGACAGCGGGGCCTCATTCCTCGGCACCTTGCCAGGCGCCACGGGCGCGAGCGCGACCTGGACGCTGCCGCTGCCGGAGAATCTGCCGTCCTTCACGCTCTACGCGCAGTGCTGGTCGCTCAACCCGACGACGATGCTGCTGGTCAGCGGACCGGGCCTTAGCGTGCCGCTCGAGCACTGATCTACTACTCCCGCGTTGCCTCGCGTGGCGAGCGGATTCGCCATTGGCGAG
>CAYMRG010000393.1:0-5423 GCA_964392555.1 uncultured candidatus Brocadiaceae bacterium | reverse complement strand
CGGCCGCGGTCGGCTGTGCTTCACGGCGCCGCCCGCCGACGCCGAGGAGATCGCGCCGCAGTTCGCCTGGGTCGTGCCCGAACCGCTACCGGACCCGTCGTGGCTCACGCGGCCGGCGACCGTCGCCTCGGCGACCGGCGCGCTGGTGCTGGTGTTCGCGACGACGCTGTGGCTCGGCTGGCGCGCGCAGCGCCGCGAGGCGCTGGCGACGCGCGCCCGCGCCGAGTTCGTCACCGGCGTCACGCACGAGCTGAAGACGCCGGTCGCGTCGATCCGGCTGATCGCCGACGTGCTGCAGACCGACGACGTGCCGCCGGCCAGGCAGCGCGAATACCAGGAGCTGCTCGCCGGCGAGGCGATGCGGCTGTCGACCTTGGTCGACAACGTGCTCGACCTCGGCCAGCGCGAACGCGGCGAGCGCGCCTGCGACCGGCGGCCGGGCGACCTCGCCGACCTCGTGCGCACAGCGGTGCGGCTGTTCGCACCGATCGCGCGCGAACAGGGCCTCGCGCTGGCGCTCGCCGAGCCGCTGCCGGCGTGTCCCGCGGCGTTCGACGAGGAGGCGCTGCTGCAGGCGGTGCGCAACGTGTTGGAGAACGCCCGCAAGTACGCCGCCGATGGCCGCCGCGTCGACGTGTCGCTGCGGCACCTCGGCGACCGCAGCGACCGCGGCGAGCTCGCGATCCGCGATTTCGGCCGCGGCGTGCCGCCGGGCGAGCGCGAGGCGATCTTCGCCCGCTTCACGCGCGGCGCGCACCATCGCCACGGCAGCGTCCCGGGGCTCGGCATCGGCCTGTTCCTCGCGCGCCAGATCGCGCGCGCGCACGACGGCGACCTCGTCTGCGACGCGCCCGCCGACGGCCCCGGCGCGCGCTTCGTCTTCACGTTCGGCCTCGACCCTGGCACCCCATGAACCAGATCCTGCTCGTCGAAGACGACCGCGCGATCCGCACCGTGCTGCAGGACGCGCTCGCCACCGACGGCCACGCCGTGACCGTCGCCGACGGCGACGAGGCGCTGGCGCTGCTGCGCGGGCGCACGTTCGACCTGCTGGTGCTCGACGTCATGCTGCCGGGGCCGAGCGGCCTCGAGATCCTGCAGCACGTGCGCCGCGGCGACCGCCGCACGCCGGTGCTGCTGCTGACCGCGCGCGGCAGCGAGGGCGACAAGGTGCTCGGCCTCGAACTCGGCGCCGACGACTACGTGACCAAGCCGTTCTCGCTGCGCGAGGTGCGCCGCGGCCGCCAGGTGCAGCGCCTGTCGCCGACCGAGGCGGCGCTGCTCGCCGTGCTGTGGCGCGAACGCGGCCGCGTCGTCGAGCGCGCGCAATTCCTGCGCGAGGTCTGGGGCGGCGCCGGCAGCGTCAGCGACCGCACGATCGACACCCACCTGCTGCACCTGCGGCAGAAGCTCGAACGCGACCCCCGGCAGCCCGTGCACCTGCTGACCGTGCACGGCGTCGGCTACCGGCTGGCCGTCGCACCTTGACGAACCCGCGACAGCGAATCGACGACCCCGCGACCGGATCGACCTTCGTGAAGCCTCGAATGCCATCATGAACCCGCAACTGACGATCGTGGCGACGGCCCTGCTGGCCGCGCTGGTTCCGGCCCAGGATGGCAGCGCGCTGACGCGCGCCCAGGTCCTCGAACGCAACGAAGGCGACCTGCGCGCCGCCGAGCAGGCCTACCGCGCGCTGCTCGCCGATCCGCAGCAGGCGAGCCAACACGCCGAGGCCGCGCTGCGGCTCGGCACGCTGCTGTGGCGACTCGACCGCAAGGACGAAGCGCGGCCGCTGCTCGAGCGCGCGGCGCAGGCCGGCGGGCCGCTCGGCGCGCAGGCGAATGCGGTGCTGCAGGGGCAAGGCGACGAGGCGAAGCAGGCCGCCGAGCGGCTGGTGCGGGCGCAGGCGCTGGTCGAGCAGCTCGAGCTCGACAGAAGGCAGGGACCCCGAGCCGAGCAACCGCTGCGACACTGCCCGCTGGACCTCCTCGCCCTCGGCAGCGAAGGTGCGACCGCGCTCATCGCCAGACTGCGGACCTGGCGCGAGGGTCTCCGCGAGACCATCCCGCAGCAGCCGAACCCATACCTGGACACCCCGGGCGAACTCGCCGGCGCCCTGTGGGAAATCGGTACGGAACTGGGGCGGAAGTTCTTTGCGGAGGCCGCCGTCGATCCTTCCGTCGAGTGGCGACGAACCATGGTCGAGCGCTGCGAGAACGCCACCCCAGAGATGTTCGATTCCGCGATGGTATTCCTCCACGACAACGATCCGGTGCGCATCGTGCCCAACCACGTCGTCACCAACCTCGGCAGGCGGCTGCCACTGGCCGCGCTGCGCACGCTGGCCACCAGGGGTGCCATGGAGCGGAGCGCCAGCATCAGGTCCCTGACGTGGCAGTGGCCGACCATCCCCGCGGCGGAGCGCGGCGACCTGGCGATCGAGTTCCGGAACGCCATGGCGCAGACCTTGTCCGAGCACGGCAGCGCCGCCGTCGCGGGTATCGATCTGTTCGAGACGATCCTGAGGGACGGCCCGGACGCGGCACGAACGGTCGCCATGACCACGTTCCCGCTCTACGTGCAGGCGCTCGAACTCGCCGGCAGGGATGCGAATATCCAGGCGGACCGAGCGGTTCTCGACGACGCCGCCGTGAAGTACCTGCTCGCCACGGTGCAGCCGCTGGGCAAACGGGGCGACGCGCCGATCTCCCGAGGCGAGAAGCCCATCGCCATGCTGCTCATGTACGGCCGGCAACGCTGGACCGCGAGCAGCATCGGCCTGGTCCTGGACATCGTCGACGCCCTGCCCGCGAGAGCCATGGCAGGCCAGTCGGGCGTCCAGTGGCTGGAACACCTGGTGGAACTCGCCGACGAGCAGGCCCTCGCACGCCTCGTGGCTGGTCTCGATCGATTGGGGACACAGACCGGGTATGTGCTGTTGGCCCACCCGCTGCCCGCTGCCGTGTTCCCCAAGCTCAGGCAGCAGGTCGAGCGCTTGCTGCCGGCGGATCCCGTCGATTCGGATGGGAACACTCGACTTCGCCAGGCGATCGCGTTGGCCGCCCATGCCGACCCTACCGCTGCGCCGCCCTTCCTCGCCGCGGTCGCGGAACGCGATCCAGGTTCGTTGCCCTTCGTCGTGACCACCCTGTGCGAGATGACCGCGAGCCCGGCGACGGAGCAGGCCATCGCCGACGCCTGGACGAAGTTGTTCGCAACCCAGCCCGAGGCGACCTACCGGGCCATCCCCAACATTGTCGGGGGGGCGTCTGCCCGGGTGAGCCTGCCGATCGCGGCAGTTCCCTCGCTCCTGACCGTGATCCAAAGCGATTTCGTGCCCGACGGTCCCGTTGCCACACAGCAAAGCCGCATCCCTGAGCAACGCCTCCGCAACGTGGCGGAGACGTTCGGCCACATCGCCTTGACGGCGGTATCGAAGGCGCCGCTCGCCGACGATCTGCGCCACTTCTTGACGACCGCGAACAGCTACGCGGCGGTTGTCGTGTTCTCCAGCTTGCCACGCGACGTTGCGAACCTCTTCGCCACGGAGGGCAGGGCGCTGCTTCACCGCGAATCCAGCGTCACCTTCGTCGCCGTGCTGCAGAAGCGGGGCATCGAGCCGACGACCGAGGACTGGCTGCTCCTCCTGAAGAACGCCGACCGCCAGTACGTCCTCCCCGCATTGCCTACCCCCCTGCCACCGGCTTTGCAGCCAACCGTCGCAGCCCTGGTCGCCGACGATCCCTCCCCGGACGTCCGCGTCGCCGCGTGCTGGGCCCTCGCCCGCACCTGTGGCGCCGACGCCGTCGGCCCGCTGCTCGCGGTCCTGCAGGACGCCAACGAGACCGTGCGCAACGCCGCGACGCAGGCGCTCGAGCAACTGCGCCGCGAACGCGAACAGCGCGCGTTCTGGGCCAAGGCCGGCAGCGAGGTCGACACCAGCCCGGCGTCGGCGACGACGCGGCTGGTCACCGAGGCCATGCCGGACCAGCCAAAGGACCAGCGCCTGCTCGCGATCCGCTCGCTCGCGGCGCTGCACGCGACCACCGCGCTGCCCTACCTGATCACCTGGGCGCGCGAGGGCGACGCCGAGATCGCCGCGGCGGCGCGGGCCGCGATCGACAGTCTGCTGGCCGAACCGGCCACGAAGTAGCGTGCCCTGCGGGTCGCCCAGTGCGGTCCGCGCCGCTACCTTCTCGATCGTGCCGCCACTCGTCATCGCCATCTTCGCGGGGTTCGTCGTGCTCGCGATCGTCGGCGGCATCTTCGCCGCGCGCGCCGCGCGGCGGCGCCGCGACGCACTGGCGGCGCTCGCCGCCGAGCTCGGCATCGCGTTCGCCGAACGCGCCGACTACGGCCACGGCAAGCGCTACCCGCAGTTCGGCATCTTCCAACGCGGCAGCGATCGCTACGCCTACAACACGCTGTCGGGCACGATCGACCTGTTCGGCGATCAGCTCGGCGGGCCCTGCGAGCTGGTCTGCGGCGACTTCCACTACGAGGAGGAGTCGGGCTCGGGCGACGACCGCTCGACCACCAACTACGACTTCAGCTACCTGATCGTCCATCCGCCGTGGTCGACGCCGTCGCTGCTGATCCGCCGCGAGGGGTTCTTCGACAAGCTCAAGGGCGCGCTCGGCTTCGAGGACATCGACTTCGAGTCGGAGGAATTCAGCCGGACGTTCTACGTGTCGTCGTCCGACAAGCGCTTCGCCTACGACGTGCTGCACCCGCGCATGATGGAGTTCCTGCTCGCCGAACGGCCGCCGACGCTGACGCTCGCCGACGACGCGCTGTGCGTGTCCGACGGCGGCAGCAGCCGGACGTGGTCGCCGGAGACCTTCCACCGCCAGCTCGCCTTCCTGCGCAAGTTCTGCGAGCTCTGGCCCCGCCACCTGGTCAAGGACCTCAACACCTGATGGAACCCGGATTCGTCATCCTGATCGTCGTCGCCGTCGCGGTGCTCGTGCCGCTGCTGTGGTGGATCGCAACGCACAACCGCTTCGTGCGGCTCCGGCACGCCGTCAAGGAGAGCTGGGCCGACATCGACGTCGAGCTGAAGCGCCGCTACGACCTGATCCCCAACCTCGTCGAGACGGTCAAGGGCTACGCGCGCCACGAACGCGAGGTGTTCGAGCGCGTCGTCGAGCTGCGCAACCGCGCGATGCAGAGCCACGGTTCGGCGGCGAGCCAGGCGCAGGACGAGAACGCGCTGCTCGGCAGCCTGAAGTCGCTGTTCGCCGTCGCCGAGGGCTACCCGGCGCTGAAGAGCGACGCGAACTTCCGCGCGCTGCAGGAGGAGATCTCGCAGATCGAGGGCGTGAAGACGAAGAAGGGCGGCGTCCTCCGGGCCGCCTACCGGGGCTACCCCTTCGAGGTGCTCCAGATGATCGTTGCCTACCGCAAGGGGTCCTCCCACA
>CAYMRG010000392.1:0-5424 GCA_964392555.1 uncultured candidatus Brocadiaceae bacterium | reverse complement strand
CGAGCGACTCGGCGGCGAGCTGACGGACCTGCGGCGCCGGATCCTCGAGCAAGCCGAGCAGCGACTTGACCCAGCCTTCGGCCGAACCCTGTTGGTCGCGCCAACCCTGCAGCTGGATCAGACACGTCGAGCGCAGCCGGGTGTCCTGGCCGGCATCCTTGGCCAGGTCGAGCAGCAGGTCGAACACCTCGGGCACACGGTGGGTGTCGGCGTCGAGCGTCAACGCCAGCGTCAATGCCGCCGTGCGCAGATCGAGTTCGGCCGGGCTGCGCGCCGCGGCCTGGACGAGCTGCAGCCAATCGGCCTTGTCGGGATCGCTCGGCGTCGGCGACGTCCACTGCGGTTGGTTGCGCGACGCGAGCGTCGCGAGGATCGCCGCGACCTGGGCGCGCGTCGCCTCGCCCTGCGGCAAGAGCTGCATCGCCGTGCGCACCAGCCGTGCCCGGGTCTCGATGGTCGGGAAGCGGCGTAGCCCGCGCAGCGCCGCAACCTGCGTCTCGGCGTCCGGCGCATCGAGCTGCGCCAGCAGCAGGCCGATCACCTCGGCCGCCAGCTCGCTCTCCTCGGCCCGCGTGCAGTAGGCGGCGACCTCGAGCAGCAGCGCGCGGCGAGCCCTCTGATCGACCGCGGTTTGGCGCCAGCGCTGCACCAGCGCGCGGCAGAAGGTCTGCCGGGGCATCGGATGGTCGTCGGCCGGCAGCCCGGGCGCCAGCGCATCGCGCAGCGTCTCGAGGCAGGCGTCGAGCACGTCGGCATCGTCGGTCAACGTGCGCACCTGCACCGCGGCCCAGTCGACGCCGGGCGTGCTCGAGGTCAGCGCGTGGACCAGATCGCGCGCCGCGTCGACGCGCAGCTTCGCGAGCGCCTCGCGCAGGACCTCGGCCGGTCGTGGTCCGCGCCGCGCCGCGTTCTCGACCAGGTCGACGTAGCGCACGGTGCCGTAGGTAGCGTACCACTGCTCGAATTCGGCCTTGGTCGCGAACTCACGTTCGTTGCAGGTCAGCAGCTGCAGTGCGTGCCGGGCGCCGGTGGCGATCGCGCCGACCGGATCCTCGACGTGTTCGGCCAGCAGCGGCGCCAGCGTCACCTGCTGCATGTCGGCAAGGCAGTGGAACAGCGGCACCGCCGTCGCCGCGTCGCCGGCGGCGAGCAGCAACCGCGCCGACCCCTCGAGTTCGCGCACGGGCACGCGCTGCAACGCCAGACGCGCCGCGCTGCGCAGCGGGTTCTGCGCCAGGTCCTCGACGGCGGTCCCGGGCGTCTGCCACAACGGTGCCAGCGCCGCGACGTAGCCGGTGACGATCTGGCGGCGGTTCTCGACGTCGGCACCGCCGAACAACTGGGCGGCGCGACCGGCGAGGTGGCGCTGCAGTCCGATCAGGATGGACTCGCGCACGTGGTCAGGGTCGTCGGCGAGCAGCAGCCGTTCCTGCAAGACCCGCTGCGCCGCCGGGGCAGGCAATGTCAACAACTGCTCGATCGCGGCTTCGCGCTGGTCGCGGCCATCGGGGCCGGGCTGGCCGAGCATCGCGCGCAGCTTGTCGAGATCGGGCCCCTGCTGCGGCCCCTGGCTGGCCGGCGGGAACGGCTGGCCAGGCAACACGGTCGGCGTCAGCGAGGTCGAAGCCACGAGGGCGCACGTCCGCAGGACGCCACCCAACCAGCCTCGCCACCCGCACGCACGTTCGCTCATGACCGCCTCGCCATCGCCTCGTGACCGCAGCCCACCCACCGCGGCTGGGCCCATCCTAACCCTACGACCGCGGAGGAGCAGCATCGGCATTCGACGAACGCGAAGTGCACTCGATCGCGCGCCGCGGCGGGGCGCGCCACAGCGCGGGTCGCGGCAGCGCGTGGCAAGTGCCGGTGAGGTCCGGCGAAGAATGGCCGCGGCTGAAGAATGGCTGCGGCTATCGCGCCGCGAGCGCCGTCAGGATCGCCGCGGCCACTTCGGCCGCTGGCGCCATTGCGGCCATCGTCAGGCGTGCCACCGCCGCATAGAGCGGCCGCCGCCGCGCTGCCAGCAGGGCCACTTCGGCGGCGACGTCCGGCGCGGCGGTCAGGGCCGGCCGCGGCGTCGGATCGGCCTGCAGCCGCGCCACCAGGGTCGCTTCGGCGACCTGCAACCAGACGGTCGCGCAGGTCGCCTCCCGCAGCGCGGCGCGCACGGCGCTGCGCGTCACCGCCCCCCCGCCGGTCGCCAGGACCCGCGGCCCAGGGCTCGCCAGCTCGGCGAGCACGATCGCCTCCTCGAGGTCGCGGAAGACCGCCTCACCCCATTCGGCGAGGCAGTGACCGGCGGGGCGGCCGGCCACGGCGCCGAGCCGCTCGTCGCCGTCGACGAACGGCCAGCCGAGCCGTGCCGCCAGCTCGCGCCCCACGGTCGACTTGCCACTGGCGCGCAGGCCGACCAGCGCGATCGTCCGGATGCCGGCCGGAACCTGCGGCCGCGGCGACATCAGGGCGCCGGCACGATGACGCGTGCGGCCTTGGCCTTGCCGACCTGCAGCAGGTACCGGCCGGCGGTGAGTGCGTGCTGCGGATCCTTGACGACCGCTCCGTCGACGCGGACGCCGCCGCCCTGGACGAGCCGCCGCCCCTCGCTGTTCGAGGCCGCCAGGCCGGCGATCGCCAACGCCGCCGGCAACCAAAGCGCCCCGTCGCGCAGCTGGTCGACCGCCACCGCGACCTCGGCGACGTCGTCCGGCACGCCGCCTTGCTGGTGGACGCGGTCGTATTCGGCACGGGCCGCCTGCGCGGCGGCGCCGCCGTGGAAGCCGGTGACGACCTCGCGCGCCAGCGTGAACTTCGCCTCGAGCGGGTTGGCGAGCAGCGCGTCGAGACCCGCCACCGGCAGGTCGGTCAGCAGCGTCAGGTACTTGCCGATCAGCGCGTTCGGGACGCGCATCAGCTTGCCGAACTGCACCGACGCCGATTCGGCGACGCCGACGTAGTTGCCGAGCGACTTCGACATCTTCTGCGCACCGTCGAGGCCTTCGAGCAGCGGCATCGTCAGGCAGACCTGGGGCGTCTGCCCGGCCTGCCCCTGCAGATCGCGCCCGACCAGCAGGTTGAACAGCTGGTCCGAGCCGCCGATCTCGACGTCGCTGCGCAGCTCGACCGAGTCCCAGCCCTGCAGCAACGGGTAGAGGAACTCGTGCACGGCGATCGGCTGGCGCTCGCGGTGGCGCTTCTGGAAGTCGTCGCGCTCGAGCATGCGCGCGACGGTGTAGCGGCTGGCCAGTGCGATGCAGTCCATGAAGGACTGGCGGTGGAACCACTCGCCGTTCTCGCGCTCCTCGATGTTCTCGATGTCGAGGACGGCGCCGACCTGGGCGCGGTAGGTCTGCTTGTTCTGCTCGACCTGTTCGCGCGTCAGCGCCGGCCGCGTCTTGTTGCGCCCGGTCGGGTCGCCGACCATCGCCGTCGCGGTCCCCCACAACACGATCACGCGGTGGCCCAGGCGCTGGAAGTCGCGCAGCTTGCGCAGCGGCACCGTGTGGCCGAGGTGGATGTCCGGCGAGCTGGGATCGATGCCGAACTTGACGCGCAGCGGCACACCGCTGGATCGGCTCTGGGCGAGCCGTTTGGTCAGGTCGTCGAGGTCGACGAGGTCGACGACGCCACGCCGCAGGACGGCCAACTGCTCCTCGACGGGAAGGAAGTTCACGGCCGCTGTCTATCAGCGCGCCTGCCACCAGGCAAGCCAGCCCTCGCGGTCCCCGATCGACACTTCGACGCCGGTCATGGCCCGCAGCGCGGCCATCGCGACGATCGCCAGATCCGGACGGCCGAGCCGCACCTGTTCGATCAGCGCCGCGATCGCCGGTTCGCGCTCGGCCCCCTTGGTCGCGGTGGCGGCCAGGTAGACCGTCGCGAAGCTCGCGCGGTCGCCGCGCTGCAGCGCGGCGCGCAGGTGCTCGAGCGGCGCGCCGGCGACCAGCTCATAGCCGATCGGATAGCACTCGACGCGGCTCGCCGCGATCGCCCCCCCCTGGACCGGCGCCGACCTGCCGTCGACGCCGACGTAGCCGGGCACCAGGTCGATGCGCAGGCTCAGCGTGCGGTGGATCGCGTCACCGGCCGGAAAATCCAGCGCGATCGGCACGCGCAGTTCGCGATCGAGCACGACCGCCTGCGGCAGGCAGAGCAGGCGGTTGGTGCTGCTGTCGCGGGTGCTGCCGTCGACGAATGCGTCCTCGACCGCGACCGCGACGAGGAAGCCGATCCGCTGGTCCTCGTCGGCGGCGCCGAGCCGGAACGGCGGATCGACCGGCGGCACGACCAGGTCGCAGCGCAGCGGTGCGCCGAGCGGCAGCGCCGCGGTCGCGGACGATGCCGAGGCATCTGCCGCGGTCATCTCCAGCTTCGCGTTGCTGCGCAGGTGGTCGCGAAACAGCAGGCCGCGCTCCGCCAGCCGGTAGCCGGCGAGCCGTTCCTGCAACCAGACCGGCTGGTCGGGACGTTCGGCCAACGCCAGCAGCGTCGCGAGGTCGGCGCGGTCGGCGCGCCCGACCGCGTCCTGCATCCGCTTCAACAGGCCTTCGTAGACGGCGCGGGCGACCGGATCCTCGCCCTGTTCCAGCTCGGGGAACGGGATGCTGACCGACGCCAGCGACACCGGCGTAGATTTCGCCGGCGGCCCGAACAGCGGGGCATCCTCGTAGGTCGTGATGCACCCGCCGAGCGCCGCGGCCACGGCCCATGCCGCCAAGCGGCCCGCGGCCCCCGCCGCCAAACCACCCGCGGCCCGACGCCATCGACCGCGGCGGGGCGATGGCGTCGTCGTGGGGCCGCGGCGGGGCAAGGCGATCAGCCCTCGTTCGACTCGTCGTTCTTCTTCGCCGCTTCGCGGGCACTGACGCGCTGGCCGATGCCCTTGAGCTGGTCGGCGAGCGAGCCGAGCGCCGGCTGCTGCTGACGCTCCTCGACGCGCGAGTGGGTCTCGGCGGCGCTCTCGTCGCCTTCCTCGAAGTGCGCCTGGATCAGCGTCAGGCCGATCTTCCGCTCGTCGGTGTCGATCTTGATGATGCGGACCTCGACGCGCTGGCCGACCTTGACCACTTCCTCGGGGTTGTCGACCTTGTGGTCGGCCAGCTCCGAGATGTGCAGCAGGCCTTCGAGACCCGGCTCCAGCTCGACGAAGACACCGAAGTTGGTGATCTTCGTGACCGTGCCCGGGACGCTGTCGCCCATGTGGTAGCGGGCCGGGATGTCGCCGCTCCACGGGTCGGCCTGCAGCTGCTTGAGACCGAGCGCGATGCGCTTCTTCTCCTGGTCGACCGAGAGCACCACGCACTCGATCTCCTCGCCCTTCTTCACGACCTCGGACGGATTCGTGATCTTGCGCGTCCAGCTCATGTCGGTGATGTGCAGCAGGCCGTCGATGCCTTCCTGCAGCTCGATGAACGCGCCGTAGTTGGT
>CAYMRG010000391.1:0-5452 GCA_964392555.1 uncultured candidatus Brocadiaceae bacterium | reverse complement strand
GCGAGGAAACGCGGGAGTAGTAGATCAGGAGAACGCGACGAACAGCGATTCGTGCGTGAACAGCAGCACGTGCAGCTCGCGCAGCGCGGCGTCGCTTCGGGCGAGCACCGGCAGTTCGCCGCAGTCGACGAGGAAGCCGCGCAGCTCACCGAGCGTCGCGGCATCGTTGCGCAACCGCACGGCGCCGTAGTCCGGCGCGGTGGCCAGCGGCTCGCGGGCGAGGTGCTCTGCGAGGTTGGTGCGGAATCGCTGCGCGGTCGCGTACGGCGTCAGGCCGAAGCGGATCGGGCGCTGTTCGAGCGGATCGGCCCAAGTCAGCCAGCGGCCCAGCTGGCCGTCGAGGTCCGGCAGGCCGAGCTCGGGGTGGCGCTGGGCCAGCTCGAACGCGGCGAACAGGTGCGCGTAGAGCGGATTGGGCGCGCGGCGGCCCACCTGCAACGCGGCGGTGTGGGCGAGGAACGCGCCTTCGTCGGCGAAGTCGCAGCGGTCCGCCAGCCGCGGTCCGTGGTCGCGGCCGCCGAGCACCAGGCCGGTGTCGGCCACCGGATCGAGGCCGGTGCCGGCGCGCAGCGCCTGTGCGGCACGGCGGCTGAGCGCGACGACGTCCTCGCCGGTGCGCGTCGGCACGCGGCCGCCGAGCAGGCGCAGCCGTTCGAGGCGCAGGCGATGCCGCAGCGGGTGGTCGCCGGCGGCGAACAGCGGATGGGGCGCGATCTCGCGCACCACCCGCGGCGGGGCGTCGGCGGCGCGGGCGCAGACGACGAAGTTGCCGCGCAGCTCCTGCCACAGGTCGAGGTAGCCGAGGACGAAGCCCTGGCTCTTGTCGCCGAGCTGCAGCCGTTCGGCCATCAGGTCGGGCTGGCCCCACGGCCGGTGGAACCAGTGCGCGGGCGTCAGCCCGGCGGTGCGCAGCAGGTCGGTGAGCTGCGTGCCGGTGAAGCCGCGGTCGCCGGCGTGCAGGAAGCCGTCGACGACGCCGGCGTCGTTGCGGCTGTCGGCGTAGGTGGTGAACGCGTGGCGCAGCGGGTGGGCGCGCGGCAGGCGGCCGACGAACGTGCGCAGCGCGGCGGGGTGCGAGCGGTCGCCGGCGTGCAGGCCGAGCAACCTGGCGACGCGCTGCAGCTGGAAGATGCGGCTGCGCGACCACTGCGGGTAGACCATCAGCCGCAGGACACCGCGCGGCGTCAGCCGTTCGCGCAGCCCGCGCAGCGCCGCGAGCGGGTCGGCGAGGTTCATCAGCACGCCGTAGCACTCGATCAGGTCGAAGTGGCCGTCGGGCCAGGTCGTCGGGTCGGCGAGGTCGACCGGCGTGAACCGCACGTTCTTGCGGCGGTGCAGCGCGCAGCGGCGCCGCGCCACCTGCAGGCTCGCGTCGCTGAGGTCGGAGGCGACGATCTCGGCGTGCGGGTTGGCGACCGCGAACGCGTACGGCTCGAACGTGCCGCAGCCGGCGATCCAGATCCGCGGCCGCGCCGGCGCCGGCCCGCTGCCGCTGCGATCCCACAGCCAGTCGACGTGCAGCTCCCACGGATGCGTGCTCGGCAGCGAGGCCAGCAGCGGCACGTGGGGGTACGGCCACGCCTCGTACTGCGCACGCATCACCTCGGACCTGGTCGTCATGGTCGCGGAACCCCGGTCGTATCGACCGTTCCGCGCCGCGGCCTGAAGCCGTCGCGCGCCGGCTACTCGGCGTCGGCGGTGCCGCCGTCGAACATCTCGGCGATCTCGTCGCGCGCCGCCTGCAGGTCGTCGGGCGACTTCATCGGCAGGAAGCGCGTGTCGCGGCCGCTGCGGCGGATCTGCAGGTAGTTGGTCGACAGGTGCGCGGTCAGCTCGCCGATCAGGTGCTCGATCTGCACCGCCTTGTGGCCGTCGACGTTCTTCTCGACGTAGTACCAGCCGAGATCGAAGTCGCGATCGAGGGCCTCGGCGCTGAACGTGAACGTGTTGGTGTTGAAGACGTCGACGATGTTGGGGTCGAACCCCTCGGCGTAGCGGACCTGCTCGATGAGCTGCGTCTTGCCGAGGTAGAGGAACGGCGAGCCGCCGACGTCCTCGGGCCACTTCGGCGCGAGTTCGACCGACACCTGGCAGCGCGACTTGACGTGGTGGCCGAGGATCGCCGGATCGATGCGGCCGCCGAGGTTGTCGACGTTGCGGACCAGCAGGTAGCGGCCGCCCGCGGCGAGGAAGCGTCGCAGCGCGCCCGACGCGCGCAACGCGCCGGCGAAGTCGCCGTGGCCGGGGCCGTACGGCGAGACCTGGCCGTCGGCGCCGCGGAACAGTTCGCCCTGCTTGTCCATGCGCAGCGCGACGAACTGGTTGAAGTGCTCGATGTGTCCGGCCGCCATGCCGAACTGGGCGTGCTCGGTGAAGTGGGCGCGCGTCGCCTCGTCGGTGGCGAAGCTGTTCATCAGGTAGAGCCGGATCGCGCCGCCGTACTGCGCCTCGGCGCGGCGGATGTCCTCGACCGTGAGGCCGAGGACCGAGCGCGCCGGGCCGAGCACCGGCACGACGCCCTTGACGACACCGCCGAAGCGCGTCGCCATGCCGCCGTTCAGCACGACGACGCCGAGTTCGCCGCGGGCGATCGCCTCGCGGCCGAGCTGCGCCAGTTCGCGGTAGGCCTTGGTCGTGCGACCCGGCAGTTTGCCGATCGTTCCCGGCGGCGGTGCGAGCAGGTCGCCGCTGACGGCGTTGGTCAGCTTCGAGAGGCGCTTCGCGACGATGTCCTCGCGCCAGCGCTGCTGCAGTGCCGGGTCGAAGCCGTACTTCTGCAGGTGGGCGAGTTGCTGCTCGGTCAGTCCGTTCAAGGCCCGCGCAGGTTACCCGGCCGGGCGGTCGCGCGCGAGGGTTCGGCCGGGCGATGTCGACGGCGCGGGCCCCGCCGCTACTGTGCGCGGATGGTCGACGGCGGTGGTGCGGCGGTGGCAGGGCGTGCAGGCGCAGCGCCGCTGCTGTCGCCGTCGACGCCGTTGACGGCGCTGCCGGGCGTCGGCCCGCAGACCGCGGCCCGGCTCGCCGCCGCCGGCCTCACGACCGTGCTCGACCTGGTCGGGTTCTTCCCGCGGCGCTACCGCGCGCTGCGCGAGCTCGCCGCGCCCGACGCCGCGGCCGAAGGCGAACTCGTGCGCCTGTGCGGCACGGTCCGCGAGGCGCGGCTGGCGTGGCTGCCGGGCCGCCGCGCGATGGTCACCGTGACCTTCGACTGCGCCGACGGCGGCGAGTTCGCGGCGCCGTTCTTCAACCAGCCGTGGCTGCGCAAGAACTACCAGCCGGGCCAGCGGCGCGCGGTCGAGGGCGTGCTGGCGAAGAAGGGCCGGAAGTTCGTGCTGCAGCAGGCGCGCGTGCTGCCGCAGGGCGCCGACCCGCAGGGCGAGGTGCAGCTGCGCTACGCCGAGCTCGACGGCATCGGCGGTGCGCGGCTCGTGCAGTGGCTCGCGCACTGCCTCGACCGTCTCGACTGGGCGCAGGTGCGTTACGAGCCGCTGCCGCCGGCGCTGGCCGAATGGGACGGCCCGGCGGCCGAGCTGCTCGCGGCGATGCATCGGCCGCGCGACACCGCGCACCACGAACACGCGCGGCGCTACTTCGCGGTGCGCGAGGCGGTCGCGCTGTTCCGCGCCGTCGCGAAGGCGGTCCGCGCGCGTGCGCAGCGGCCGGCGCGCGGCTACCCGGTCGACGCGGCGCTGGCGACGCGGATCCGCGCGCGCATTCCATTCGCGCTGAGTCCCGACCAGGACGCGGCCACCGCCGAGCTGTGGCGGCGGCTCGCCGGTCCGGCGGCGATGGGCGTGCTGCTGCAGGGCGACGTCGGCACCGGCAAGACCGCGGTCGCGGTCGCCGCGGCGCTCGCGGTGCTGGCGCGCGGCGATCGCGTCGCGTTCCTCGCGCCGACCGAGCTGCTCGCCGAACAGCACGCCGCGGTCGTCGCGCGCTGGCTCGGCGGCAGCGGCGTGCGCGTGACGCTGTGCACGGCGACGCAGCGCCAGCAGCGCGGCGACGCGGCGCTGCAGCCGGCCGACGGCCCCGAGCTGGTGTTCGGCACGCACGCGCTGTTCGCCGGCGACCGGCCGCAGCCGCGGCTCGGCCTCGTCGTCGTCGACGAGCAGCATCGCTTCGGCGTGCAGCAGCGCATGGCGCTGGTCCACAAGGGCGACAACCCGCACGTGCTGGTGATGTCGGCGACGCCGATCCCGCGCACGCTCGCGCTGTCGCTGTTCGGCGACCTCGACGCCGTGCTGTTGCGCCACAAGCCCAAAGTCCACAGCGCGGTGACGGCGCGCCACGTCACCGCCGAACGCTGGCCGCGCGTCGTCCGCGCGATCGCGCGCGCCGTGCGCCGCGGCGGCCGCGTGTTCGTCGTCTGCCCGGCGGTCGGCGAGGATGGCGAGAAGGGCGGCGCGGTCCGCGTCCACGCGACGCTCGCCGCGAGGTTCCGCTGCGCGCTGGTCCACGGCCGCCTGCCGGCCGCCGAGCGGCAGCAGGTCGTCGAGGCGTTCCGCGGCGGCGCGTGCGACGTGCTGGTCGGCACCACCGTGCTCGAGGTCGGCGTCGACGTGCCCGACGCGACGCTGGTGGTGGTCGTCGCCGCCGACCGCTTCGGCATCGCGACGCTGCACCAGCTGCGCGGGCGCGTCGGCCGCGGCCGCCGGCGCGGCCTCGCGATCCTGTGCGGCCCGCGCAGCGAACGCGTCGCCGCGGTCTGCGCGTCGACCGACGGCTTCGAACTCGCCGAGCGCGACCTCGCGATCCGCGGCAGCGGCGAACTGCTCGGCTCGCAGCAGAGCGGTTTCGCCGACCTGCGTGCGCTCGACCCGGTCGAGGACCTCGACCTGCTGCTGCGCGTGCGCGCCGCCGTGCACGGCGAGGGCACGCCGCCGTGAGCGGGGCGCCCGAACGCCTGTTGTCGGTCGCCGAGGCGCGCGCCGTCGATCGCGACGCCGCGGTGCGGCTCGGCATGCCGACGATCCTGCTGATGGAGAACGCCGCCCGTTCGGTCGCCGAGGTCGCGCGCGGCCTCGGCGAGCGCTTCGTCATCCTGTGCGGCGCCGGCAACAACGGCGGCGACGGCCTCGCCGCCGCGCGTCACCTCGGCCCGCAGCGCTGCGCGATCCACCTGCTCGCCGAGCCCGATCCGCAGAAGGCGCCCGACGCCGCGCTGCAGGCGCGCATCCTGCGCGCGGCCGGCGTGCCGCTGGTGGTCGGCGCGCTGCCCGACCTCGCCGCGCACGCCGGCGCGGTCTGGATCGACGCGCTGTTCGGCACCGGCCTCGACCGCGAACTCCAGGGCGCGGCGCGCGACTGGGTGCTCGCGTTCGATCGCGCCGTCGGCAGCAAGCTCGCGATCGACATCCCGTCGGGCCTGCACGGCGACACCGGTGCGGTGCTCGGGGTCGCGTGCCATGCGGACGTGACCGTGACGTTCGTCGCGACGAAGCGCGGCATGGTC
>CAYMRG010000390.1:0-5463 GCA_964392555.1 uncultured candidatus Brocadiaceae bacterium | reverse complement strand
TGCTCGACTGGGAATACCCCGCTGCCCGAGCGCCGCGCGAGGTGCTGGTCGTGACCACGGCCACGCCGCCAGGCGACGCCGCGCGGCGCAATCTGGCCACGGCCGTCGCTGCGACGCCACTCGGTGAGGTGCCGCCGATCGCGCGCGAACTCGGCGAGGCGACGCTGCTGCCGTTCGCGCCCGCGGCCGGCAGGTAGCGTCGCGGCGGCGCGTTGGTTCGCTCAGCGCGGGGCGGCGGGCTGGTCGGCGCCGGACCCTTCCAGGGCGACCGTCCGCCTGGCGACGTCGACGCGGAACGTCGCGACCTGAGCCGCGTCGTCTTCCTGCCAGCGCACCGTGACGCGGTACTCCTGGCCGGTCAGCGGATCCGCTTGCCAGGGGTCGCCCGCCATCTCGATCTCGTGGCGCTGCTTGCGCGATTGCAGGAGCTGCCAGTTCGTGACGCCACCGCCGAGATCGCCGGAGTCCTTCGCGAGCTGGATCGACTTGAGTCGCCCCGGGTCCAGCTGGGAGATGCTGAGCTTGGCAGCGATCGTGTCCCAGTTCTTCCACACGCCGTAGCCGCCGCCGCCGAGGACGAGCAACACGAACAGGGCGTCGCGCTTCTCCATGACGCCGTTCTGATCGACGCCGAGCGGTCCTCGGCTGAGCGGCGAACGGACAATCGGCGGTCGATGTCGCGAAACGGGACGGTTCGGGGTGATCGGCGGGGGGCGGCCGGCGACGATCGCGTCGCCATGCGAACCCCATCGTCGATCCTGCCCTGCGCCCTTGCCCTCGCCGCGTGCACGACGTCGCCGCGCCATCTGCCCGAGTTCGCCGAACTGCCGGTACAGCCGGGCCTGCGCGATCCGCTGACGATGCTCGATGGCAGCCATATCGCGACGCCGGCGCAATGGCGCAGCGCGCGGCGGCCCGAGCTGCAGGCGGTCTTCGCGCACTACATGTACGGACCGATCCCACCGGCGGTGGCGATGGCGGTCGAGGTCGTGGGCGTGCATCGGGACTTCCTCGACGGCAAGGCGACCTTGAAGCTGTTCGCGCTGTCCGCGCCCGACGGCGGCCCGCGCATCGACCTGATGCTGGTCGTGCCCAACGACCGGACCGCGCCGGCGCCGACGTTCCTGGCGATGAACTTCTGCGGCAACCACGCGCTGACCGCCGATCCGCGGGTGCCGCTCGCACGCGGCTGGCTCTACGACTCCTGCCAGGGCTGCGCCGACCACGCGGCGACCGAGGCGTCGCGCGGCGGGCAGGCCGGCGATTGGCCGCTCGCCGAATTGGTCGGACGCGGCTATGCGGTCGCGTCGTTCTGCTCGTCGGACATCGACAGCGACCGCGCCGACGTCAGCGATGGCCTCTATGCGTGGCTCGCGCGCGGCGACGCGAGCAAGAACGTGCCTGCCAGCCGCGGCAGCATCGCCGCATGGGCGTGGGGCTTCCAGCGCTGCGTCGACTACCTGGTCGCCGATCCGGATGTCGACGCGGCGCGGATCGCGGCCGTCGGCCATTCGCGCAACGGCAAGACGGCGCTGCTGGCCGCGGCCTACGACGAACGCATCGCGCTGGCGATCCCGCTGCAGGCCGGCTGCGGCGGCACCGCGCCGTGTCGCGTCGCGCCGGACCTGGCGAAGCCGAACGCCGATGGCTGGCCGATCGCGGAGACGATCGCGAAGATCAACGAGAACTTCCCGCACTGGTTCGACGCCGAGTTCAAGCGTTTCGCCGCCGCGCCCGAGCGGCTGCCGTTCGACCAGCACGAACTGGTCGCGCTGTGCGCGCCGCGACCGGTGCTGTTCGCCAATGCCGAGGACGACCGCTGGGCCAATCCCACCGGCCAATTCGCGGTCTTGCAGGCTGCGGACCCGGTCTACCGCCTGCTCGGCGTCGACGGTCTGGCGGGCGCGGCCATGCCGGGTCTCGGCCAGCTCGTCGGCGGCCGCCTCGGCTTCTACATCCGCGCCGGCAAGCACTCGATGACCGCCGGCGACTGGCGTGTGTTCGCGGACTTCGCCGACCGGCAATGGGGCAGGCCCAGCGACTGACCGCGCCCGGTCGCGCCTTCAGCGTGAGCCACCTGCCAATTCCACCAGCAACCCGGTGCTGATCAGTTCCGCGGGGTTCGCGCCAGGCGCCGCGATGATCCACTGGTAGTCGGCCCGGCCGGACACGAACGTCGGCATACAGGGAACGGGCATGGCGATGGAACCCGAGCCGATGATGTTCGTGACCGTCCAGCCCAGCATCGTGCCGGACGCGAGCATCGTGCAGCCGGGTGCGCCGGGGATTGGCGTCAGCGGCGGGGGGGCGAACGAACCGGGGCTCGCATCGACGTAGAGCGTCGCGAGGGACCAGGGCGGAGCGGCCTGCAGGCTGATGCGGAAGTTGCCGTTGCCGGACCACGGCGTCCCGCCTGCCGTCGCCGCGAACGGCACCACGCCGTTCGGCCCGGGGCAGCCGGTATTGGCGCCGCCGACGAACGAATGGAGCGTGCTGTCGTACATCCGACCCGCAATGCGGTTGTCGACCCCATACGCGATCAGCGTATGGTTGCTCGGCGCGGCACCGGCGGCGGCCGCCGGGTGGGAGGCCGCCATCGGTCTGCTCGCGCGCGGCCGGCTCGCCTCGCCGAGGTTGTCGGGGTATGCCATCGGGTCGCCGTCGTAGCCGACGAAGTAGCGAAGGGTCGGCGTCGTCGCATAGGGGGTCTGCTTGGTCGCCAGCATCAGGAATTGGCACGAGCCTGCGCTCACCGAGGAATCCTGGATCCCTGGGCCAGGGTCGACCGTGAGGTCGGTGGCGAGCGCCCCGGTCGTCAGGCCGTACAGGTTGCGGTGCAGGCCGCCGGACTCCTGCCAGGTGATGCAGAAGTCCATGGCCGCGCCGGAGGCGAAATCGGGGGCGCGCGCCGCGATGTCGCCGCCATGTTCGTCGACACCCATCTGCGAGGCGCCCTGCACGGGCGTGAACCACTCGAGGAATGTGGCCGAATAGGGATTGTCGGCGACCAGCAGGCTGCGGGTGATGACGTCGTAATCGCCCGGCGCCGGCACCGGGAACCATTGATCCCAGACGATGCGGTTTGCGTACACCGTGCGGCCGGCCAGGCCCAACGAGGCGCAACTGCCGGCGATGCGCGGTCGCCGGACGTGGCCGGACGTGGTCGACCAGACCGTGGTCTCGGGAGAGAGGCTCGGCGTCGTGCCGTTCCAGAACACCGAACGCAGCATGACGCGATCGGCGGCCACGCTGGCCGCAGGGCTCCGCTGGAAGACCAGCATCATCGGTCCGCCGCGGCCGGGTCCGGCGAGGCACGGCGCGTCGTCCGTGTCGCTCGGCGTGGCGGTGATCGTCAGCTGTGCACCGAGCGCTTGGCCCGATGGGCCGATGAGGCGCCCGACCAGGCCGCGGTCCTTGCGCCAGACGACGAAGAATGAGCCCTGGCCGGAGCGTTCGCAGCCGGCCACGGTCGGCATGCCGAGGTCGCCATCCGCGGCGCTGATCGTGAAGTACGAACCCGTGACCGAGGTGCCGTCGGGGTAGAACAGTTCGCCGCGGATCGCCGTCTGGCTGCCGACGCCGATGGCGCGACTGGCCCAGGCGACGAGGTAGCGATCGGTGATCGGGTCGTACGCGGTCGCCTGCCCCCATTCGACGCGCCCGGCGTGCCCCGACGCGCCGGGGAGGAGTTCGGGCGACAACAAGGGATCGATCCGGACCGGATAGGCGGCTTCGTCCACGAACCGTTCCGGCACGATCAGCTCGAGCAGGCCCGTGGCGTCGAGCGCCGTCGCGAGCGCGTGGACCTGGCCCGATCGATCGATGCCATAGGCGGCGCCATAGCGGATCACCGGCACGCCGTCGCGCGCGAAGGCGAGGTCGCCGTGGCGCGCCGCGCACGGCGCCGCCGTCAGGTCCGTGACGACCTGGATCTGCAGGACGAGATCGCCGTGGCCGGCGGGGGCGCTGGCCAGGTCGAAGGCCTGTTCGAGCCCCGCGTCGCGCGGCTCGAGGACCTCCGTGAGGCCGTCGTGGGCGAAGTGCACCTGGCCGCCCGTGATGCGTTCCGGACGTGCATCTCGGTTCGACGCCACGAGCACGCCGTTGCGCAGGGCGCGCAGGAAGCGCAGCTGCACCTGGGGCGGCGCGCCTCCGTCGTCGGTTGCCGCCGCGGCGAAGGTCGTCGCGCCGGGCTCGAACCGCGCGAGGAAGCGATGGGCCTGGGCGTGGACACAGCCGGCTGCGTCGGTGGTCCATGCGCACGGCTCATCGCCGGTCGGGCCGCGTTCCTCGGCGCCGTACCGGGCGCCGAAGGCGGGGTCCTCGGCGTGCAGGCGGTCACCACCGTCGGATCGCACGGGGCACGCGTTCTGCGCCGGGGGCGGCGACTGCGTCCGCACGCATTCGTCCCTTCGAATGGCTGGTTGCGGTGACCGGGCGTGGAGGGCGGCAGCCGTGGCGAAACCGACGGCTGCGAAGGTGGCCAGGAATCGGAGCATGGGATGGCAGGTGGGCGGGATGCCCTTCCCCTGCCTGCGTCCCGGACGGCCAGACCCCGCAGGCGATTTCGCGCCGGGCCGATGCGCCGCCAGGGCGGACCCCGCCAGGCCCCAGGGTAGACTTCGCCACGGCCATGCTCCCGGAGGAGACCTTCTGTACGGACCTCGAACGCGCCGCCGACGGTGATGCCGCGGCGCGGGCGCGCGTCTACGAACGCAGCTACGGCGAGCTCGCCGGGCTGGCGAAGGCCGCGTTGAACCGCGGCTGGCGCGGCAAGGTGAGCATGTCGACGACCGATGTCCTGCACGACGCATTCGCGCGGCTGGTCGGTCGCGCCAACGTCGAACAGCGCGGTCGCGCCTACTTCTTCGGCTGCTTCGCCAAAGCCTGCCGCGACGTGCTCGTCGACCACTGGAAGCGCCGCGCCCGACGCGACGAGATCACGCTGATCACCCAGGATCTCGGCGGCGCGGGGACGAACTTCGACCCGGTGCAGCTCGACGACCTGATCGGGCGGCTGTCGCGGCGCGATCCGCGGGGCGCGACCGTGGCGACGATGCGGATCTTCGCCTGCATGACGCACCAGGAGATCGCGGACGCCCTTGCCGTGTCGCTGCGCACCGTCGAGGCGGACTGGGCGTATGCGCGGCTTTGGCTGCGGCAGCACTACACATGAGTGCGTCGCCAGGGGACGAGATCGACGGCGCGCGGCTCGAGCGCGCCAAGAGCCTGCTGCACGACGCCCTGCAGATGCCCCACGCGCAGGCCGTGCGGTGGGTCCGCGAGCAGGTCGGCGACGACCCGGCGCTCATCGAGCACGTCTGCGACCTCCTGGTCGTCTCGCGCGGCGATACGCGCTTCGACGCGGTCCAGGCGGCGGTCGGGGAGCTGGGGCACGAGGCGCTGCCCGAGCGGATCGGCCGCTACCGGATCCTCGGCGTGCTCGGCGAGGGCGGCATGGGC
>CAYMRG010000389.1:3751-5475 GCA_964392555.1 uncultured candidatus Brocadiaceae bacterium | reverse complement strand
CCCGCGCGCTGCTCGAGCGTCAGGTAGTAGTAGCCGATCGGCACCGGCACCTCGCCGAAGCGCAGGTCCAGCGACGTGTCGAGGCGCGTCCAGAAGTCCGCGCCCAGGCGCCAGCGCTGGCCGACGAACTTGCCCGCCGCGAGCTGCTCGCCGAACTCGCTCTTCCACGGCACCGGCGACCAGTCGATCGCCAGCTGGCCGGCGCCGGCGCGGCGGCCGAAGAACGCGATCCGCGCGTTCTTGCGTTCGATCACCTGCTGGTAGACGTTGACCTGCGGCGTGGCCTGCGCGGCCTTCAGCTTGCCGACGAACGTCGCGAACCGTTCGTCACCGTGCAGCGACGCCAGGTCCGGGTCTTCGCCGGCGAGCCCAGCGTCCTGGAAACCCGCCGCCACCGCCTTGTCGAGCCAGGCGAACGCCTCGTCCCGCTGCCCTTTCAGGGCGTGGACGCAGGCGATGTTGTAGGTCGCGGCAGCTTTGGTCGCCGGGAACTCGGCGGCCTTGCGGTGCGCGACCAACGCCTCGTCGAGCCGGCCGGCGCCATGCAGCGAGTAGCCGAGCATGTGCCATGCCTCGGCGTCCTTGGCATCCGCATCGGTCAGCTTCTGGAACGCCGCGGCGGCCGTCGCGAAGTCGCCATCCTGCACCGCGGCAACGGCCTCGGCGCGCAGCTTCTTCAGGTCCAGGGGTTTTGGCTGGACGGCCGGTTCCTGGGCCGCGAGGGCCAGGCCGAACAGCAGCGACAACGACAGCGAGAGCAGACGGGGCAAGCGCATGAGCAACCTCAAGAAAGGGCGTTCCGCGGCGTGCGGACCGCGAAGGTCGCTGCTACGCGGCGCCCTGCCTGGCGGGCGAACGGAATGTTGCCGCGGTGTTTCGGGCCCTACTCGGTGCACCAGGCGGCGAACGCTTCGGCCTCGCGCCACGGATCGAGCTGACGCGGCGCCACCGTGGTGTGGTACTCGCGGAACGCCTCGGTGAACGATGCCGGATCCTGCGCGAACCACGCGGCGGCCGGGCGCGACGCGCCCAACAGCCGCTGGAACCGCAGTTTCGCGACCAGCAGAGCCGCGACCCGCAAGCCGTCGTCGTCGACCGCGGCGAGCCACGCCCGCACCTCGGGTGACGTTTCCGGCCGCGCCGCGAGTGCGCGCAGCATGCCGACCGGATCGGCTGCGCAGAGCGCTTCGCCGAGCAGCGCCTGTACCCCGAGGATCGCTTCAGCAGCCACGCAGCACCTCGCGGACGCGCCGCAGTTCGCCACGGATCGTGGCGACATCCGCCGCTTCGACCGTGCCCTCCATCCGCTCGAGGGTCACGCACCGCAGGTTGCGGCAGCGCGGCAGGATCGCTTCGAAGAGCGACCAGACCGCCTCGGGCACCGCGTGGTCGTGGCTGTCGAGCCGCATCCTGCGCCCGTTCGGCAGCCACTGCGGCTGGCTGCACGCGCCGCCGGACAGGTGGATCTCGACGACGCGGTCCGCATCGAGTCGGCGCAGGTATTCGCGCGGATCGGCGCCGAGGTTCAGCGCCATCGTGTGGACGTTGTGCAGATCGAGCAGCAGGTGCGCGCGCGGCAGCGCCAGCGCCCGGGCGAGGAACTGCGGCTCGTCGAGCCAGTCCCCCAGCACGAAGTAGGTGACGGTGTTCTCGAAGCCGACGTCGGGCACCACGGCCTGCATCGTACGCAGGCGGTCGATCACGACCTCGATGCTCTTGGGGCT
>CAYMRG010000389.1:0-3741 GCA_964392555.1 uncultured candidatus Brocadiaceae bacterium | reverse complement strand
CACGACCTCGGCCATCGCGTCCGTCATCGGCAGCGCGATCGGCAGGGCGACCGCTCGCCCGTCGAGCACCGCGGCGCCGAGATGGTCGGTGAACCACAGGAAGCGGAACGTCGCGTGGTCGGCCGCGACCCGGCGCAGCCATTGCTCCTGGCGCGACCGGTCGCGCGGATCAGCGGTGCCGAGGCTGCCGTGCACAGCGTGCGCCACGAATGGCTTGCCGGTCGCTTCGCCGAGCGCGGCGAACGCGCGCCAGAAGTCGTTCGGCTCCCACCCGCCGTCCGCGCCGCGCCGCCACGTCGTCTCCGGCGCGACCTCGAAGACGTCGACGTCTTCACGCAGCACCGGATCGAGCAGCTCGAGGAAGCGCTGCTCGGGTTGCAGCGAGAAGCCGACCAACGGCGCCACGCGGCCTCAGCGCCCGACCGAGTAGAAGTCGAGGAACCGCTCGCACAGTGGCGGCACGATGCCCATGCCACACGCCATGATGAACCGGCCCCGCGCCTTCTCGGCGTCGGTCAGCTCTTCGTAGCTGCCGCCGCAGCCACCCGGCTGGTACCAGCGCGAACCACCGACCTCGTGCCGCACGACGGTCGCGTCCACGGCGTCGGCGAGGGCCGCCGCGCATTCGACACGGCGGCCGTCCGGGAGCCGGCCGAAGTCCCGCCGCACGACCGCGGCGGCGCGCACCAGCAGGGCCGCGTCGATGTCGCCGCCATTCGCCAGCCATTCGGTCAAGGCGGCGCGCTGCGCCGCGTCGAGCCGCGCCTCGGCGCGCACGGCGAGGTTCGCGAGGTTGCAGCCGTGGCGGTTCATGCCATCGTGCAGCGCCGCGGTCATCTGCTCGAGGCCCACCTCGCGCGCCTTCCGCTCCTGCGCCACCCGCTCGTCGCCGACCACTTGCGCCAGATCCTCGATGGCCGGCATCGCCAACGCCGGCGCCATGCCGGTGAGCTTGGCCGCCGGCGCGCCCGCCTCGCCGAGCCGGGCGACGTCGACCAGCACCATCTGCGGACCGGGCACCGCCTCGATTTCCCGGCCGGTCAGTCGGGTGATCTCGTCGCGCGAGGCCACCGCGACGACGGTCAACGCCAGCTCCTGCATCGCCAAGGGACCACCATGGGTGAGCCACGCGCCGAACCAGGTGCCGTGTTCGCGGGCGACCTCCTTCGCCGGCGCGACCAGCACCAGCATCGGCTTGCCGTGGTCCTTCGCCTGGGCGACCGCCAGCTGCAGCTGCCGCCAGCGCCAGGCTTCGAGCGTCTCCCCGGCCTGCTGCGGATCCTGAGCCGCCTCGGGCTCCTGGGCACCCAGCGCGCGGGCGAGCCATTCGGGCGTGGCGGTGAGGCCGGCGAAGGCCATGGCACGGGCGAAGAACGAACGGCGATCGATCGACATCGGTGGCGCCAACGGCAACGCTGGCGACGGGTTCCTGCCAGTATCGGGCGCGCGTCGCCCGGTCACGAGCGAATCGCTGCCATGGGCCCGACGGCCGCGCCGCGACGCGGAGTGCGGTCGACCCTCGCATTCGCGCGCGGCAGCCCCCATCCTCTGCGGCATGTCGAAGATCGACTACAAGCAGGCTGGCGTCGACTACGGCAAGATCGACCCGCTGAAGATCCTGGCGCAGCAGGCCGCTGCCGCCACCGCCGGCAACCTCGCGCGGCACGGCCTCACCGAGGTCGCGGCCTCGCGCGGCGAATCGGCCTACCTCGTCGACTGCGGCGAGTTCTACCTGGCCTCGATCACCGAGTGCCTCGGCACCAAGGCCCTGGTCGCCGATGCGACGCGCACGATCACCGGCAAGACCTACTACGACCGCATCGCCCAGGACACGCTGGCGATGGCGATCAACGACCTGATCACGGTCGGCGCGACGCCGGTGTCGGTGCACGCCTACTGGGCCGCCGGCGGCAGCGACTGGTTCGGCGACGCGCAGCGCGCCAAGGACCTCGTCGCGGGCTGGCGCGCCGCCTGCGACGCGTGTGGCGTCGCATGGGGCGGCGGCGAGACCCCGGCGCTGCAGGGCGTGGTCGCCGACGACCGCATCGACCTCGCCGCTTCGTGCGTCGGCCTCGTCCGGCCCAAGGCGCGGCTGACCCTCGGCGAACGGCTCGCGCCCGGCGACGCGATCGTGCTGTTGGCCTCGTCGGGCATCCACGCCAACGGCGTGTCGCTGGCGCGCAAGCTCGCCGAGCGACTCCCGGCCGGCTACGGCACGAAGTTGCCGAGCGGGGCGCTCTACGGCGAAGCGCTGCTCGCACCGACCGTGCTCTACGCACCCGTCACCGAAGCGCTCGCGGCGGCCGGCATCGTGCCGCACTACCAGGCCAACGTCACCGGCCACGGCTGGCGCAAGCTGATGCGGCACCCCGCGACGCTGACCTACCGCTTCACCGCGTTGCCCGCGGTGCCCGAGGTGCTGCAGTTCCTGCAGCGCGAGACCGGCAGCGACGCCCGCGCCGCCTACGGCAACCTCAACATGGGCGCCGGCTATGCCCTCTACGTCGCGGCGGCCGATGCCGCGCGCACGGTCGAGATCGCACGTTCGGTCGGCGTGCCGGCGCTGGTCGCGGGCCGCGTCGAGCCAGGCCCGAAGCAGGTCGTGATCGAGCCGCTCGGGCTCGTGTTCGGCGCCGACGACCTGCACGTCCGCGCATGACGGAGGTGACCTTCGCCGCCTTCGCCGCGAGTCTCGGCGCGGCGACGCCGCCGCGCGGCCTGAGCGCGGCCGTCCGCGGGTGCTGGCATGCACTGCGCGGTGAATGGGCCGCGGCGCACGATGCGGTGCAGCCGGACGACACCGCGTGCGCCTGGGTGCACGCGGCGCTGCACCGCGAAGAGGGCGACCACGCGAACGCGGGCTACTGGTATCGGCTGGCGCGCCGCGCGCCCGCGACCGGCGCGCCGCGCGACGAGTACCTGGCGATCGCCGCGGCGCTGCTCGCCGGTGACCGTTGAGGCCGGCGCGCCGACCCCGTACCGTCGGGCCATGGCCGAGACGTCCTTCCCCCGCGACCGCATCTGCATCACGCTGCTCGAGAACATCCACGAGGCGGCGCGCGATGCGCTGACCGCCGCCGGCTACCGCGTCGAGTTCATCCCGAAGGCGCTCGAAGGTGACGAGCTCGCGGCCGTGATGGCGCAATCACACGTCGTCGGCATCCGTTCGCGGACCAAGTTGCGCGGTCCGCAGCTCGAGGTCGCCACGAAGCTGCTGGCGATCGGCTGCTTCTCGGTCGGCACCGACCAGGTCGACATCCAGGCGGCCGCGCGCCGCGGCGTGCCGGTGTTCAACGCGCCGCACGCGAGCACGCGCTCCGTCGCCGAGCTGACGATGGGCTGCGTCGTCGCCCTCGCGCGGCGGCTCGGCGACAAGAGCATGCTGCTGCACCGCGGCCAGTGGGACAAGTCGCCGGCCGGTGCGCACGAGGTGCGCGGCCGCACGATCGGCCTGATCGGCTATGGCCACATCGGCCAGCAGGTCGGCATCCTCGCCGAGGCGTTCGGCCTGCGCGTGCTGTTCCACGACATCCAGAAGAAGCTGCCGCTCGGCCTCGCGCGCCCGGTGCCGCTCGACGAACTGCTCGCCGAGGCGGACTTCGTCTCGCTGCACGTGCCGCAGACCGACCTGACGCGCGGCATGATCGACGCCGGCCGGCTCGCCACGATGAAGGCCGGCAGCTACCTGCTGAACCTGAGCCGCGGCAGCGTGGTGCGCATCGAAGACCTGGCCGCGGCGCT
>CAYMRG010000388.1:0-5480 GCA_964392555.1 uncultured candidatus Brocadiaceae bacterium | reverse complement strand
CCGATCTCCGCCAAGTGGAACGTCAACGGCTGGCCGACGATCTACGTGATCGACCACAAGGGCGTGATCCGCTACAAGAACGTCCGCGGTGAAGCGATGACCGAAGCGGTCGAGACGCTGCTCGCGGATATGGCGAAGGACGAGCCGGCCAAGAAGTAGCCGGTGCCGATACGCCGCGGCGCCGTGATTTCTTCGCGGCGCCGCGACGGAAACCGCGGGCGGTGACGTCTGTCAGGGAAACCGATCCCGAGGAGTTGCCGATGTCCGCCTTGCGTCCGCTCGCCGTCCTGTTCGCCCTGGCCCTGCCACTGTTCGCCCAGGAGGCGGGCGCCGGATCCGCCGAGTCTGCCCCGGCGGCGGTGCCGCGCCAGGCGCGACGGGCCGCGGCCGTCGTCTCGCTGAGTTTCCCCGGCGGGACGATGGGCGACTTCGTCGCCGCGATCCGCCGGACGGTGGCGAAGGTCAACATCGTGCTGTCGGAGCCCGCGGCCCGCGTCACGCTGCCGCCGCTCGAGCTGCTCGAGGCGGGCCTGGCGCAGACGCTCGAAGTCGCCTGCCAGGTCGCCGAGGGGCCGTACGAGGTGCGCATGAAGGAGTTCCGCGGCGAGGGCGAGTGGATCTACACGATCACCGCACCGAAGGCGCCGCAGGTGCGGCCCGAGAGTGTGACGCCGGCGTCGCCACCGCGGACGATGATGCGGGTTCTGTCGCTTGCCGGTCTGGTCAACGGGCGTTCGCCGATGCGCGTCGAGAGCGTCCTGTCGGCGATCGAGCTGGCCTGCGAGCCACTCGCGGGCACGACGCCGGTGCGGCTGCGCTTCCACGAGGATTCCGGGCTGCTGATCGCGGTTGGCAGCGACGAGCAGATCGCCCAGGTTCAAGAGGTGCTCCAGACGCTGCGGCAGGCGCGTGCGGAGCGCGAGGCGGCCGAAGCCCAGGGCGCGGCGGCGGAACGGGCGGCGAGGGCCTCGACCCCCGCGACCACCGAGACCCGCTGAGCCGTGACGCGCCAAGGGCATGGCCGAAACCGAAACAAGCGAGCACCGCACGCTGCCGCTGACGCGGGCGATCGCGGCCGGCGACGAGGCGGCGTTCGCGACGTTCCACGACGCGTGGTTCGCCTCGACGCTGGTGCTCGCGCGCAGCGTCAGCCGGCGCGACGAGGCGTTTGCGCTCGACGTCGTGCAGGACGTGATGCTCGCGGCGGCGCGCCGGCTGCCGGCGCTGCGTGATTCGGCTGCTCTCGGCGCCTGGATGGCACGCACCACGGCCAACGCCGTGACCGATCGGTTGCGCGCCGAGCGACGCCGCGAACGGCGCGAGCGGCGTTGGCGCGAACAGGCCGACGACGTCGCCGGCGAACCGTGGCTCGATCTGGTCGCCGGCGAGCGGCGCGCGTGGCTGGCCGGCCAGCTGGGCGCGCTGTCGCCGGTCGATCGCGCGATCGTCGCGGCGCGGTTCGGCGATGGGCCGAGCGTCGCCGCGGCGGCGGCGGCCTTTGGACTCGGTGAGGACGCGGCGCACGGCCGGTTGCGTCGCGCCCTCGCCCAACTGCGGCGGGCAGCCGCGGAGTGGTGGCATGGTGGATGAAACGACGACGAAAACTCTGAGCGTCGCGGCGCAGGCGCGTCGCGCTGCGGACCTGCCGGGGTTGCTGGCGGTCGTGCGACGTCGTGGCCGCTGGCGGCGCGCGCGCCGCGTCGGCCTGCTGGTCGCCGCCGGTGGTCTCGCCGTGGCCGCATGGCGGTGGCGCGGCAACGGTGAGCCCGCCGCGGTCCAGGTGGTGCCGCCGCAGGCTGCGGCACCGGCTGCGGCACCGGTAGCCCCCCAGGCTTGGCGGATCGTCCACGACGACCCACGCGTGCTGGCGCGCTGCCTCGTCGCCACGACGCCGCGCAGCGACTGGCTCGTCGACGACGCCGAACTGCAGGCTCTGCTGGGCGAGGCCGGTCGACCGCGCGGTCTGGTCCGGGTTGGCGCGGTCGTCGCGGTCGCGCCCGAGGCGATCGACCGGCCGTGACCTGCGCGCAACCTACCCCGAACCCTGCTACCCCGTACCCTGGCGCGGCGCCGGCACCGGGTCGAAGCCCGGCTCGGTGAACGGGTGGCAGCGGCAGATCCGCCGCACGCTGAGCCAGCTGCCGCGCACCGCGCCGTGCCGCCGCAACGCTTCGAGCGCATAGGCCGAGCAGGTCGGGTCGAAGCGGCAGGTCGGCGGCTTCCACGGGCTGACGAGCCAGCGGTAGAGCCAGACCGGGACCATCAGCAGCCACCTCATGGCCGTCGCCGCGGCCGGCGGTCGCTGCCGCCCTTGCTGCGCGCGCGGGCGACCAGCTGCACCAGTTCGGCGCGCAGGGCCGCGAGCGGGAAGTCGTCCGCGCGGACGCGCGGGATCAGCACCAGGTCGAGATCGCCGGCGAACGCCGCGCGCTCGAGCCGGAACGCTTCGCGGAGGAGGCGCTTCAGCTTGTTGCGGCGCACGGCGCCGCCGTGGTCCTTGCTGACCGACAGGCCGACCCGCAGGCCGGCGCCGGCGGTCGTCGCGCAGACCACCACGGTGAGCCATTGGCCGGTCGCCCGCTGGCCGCGCTGGTAGGCGCGGCGGAAATCGCGCTGCGTCCGGACGCGGGCCGATCGCGGCAGCGTCGCCGGTGCGCCACTCACCGCGCCAGCGCTTCCTGCGCGAACGCCTTCTTCTCGCTGCCGGACGGCAGCGTCGTCGTGGCCAGGAACTTGCGGAAGTCATCCTTGGCCTCGACCGTGCGCCCGATGCTCAGCAGCACGCGACCGCGGTTGTAGTAGTCGGCGCTGCGCTGCGGATCGAGTTCGAGCACGCGGTTCAGGTGGACGAGCGCCTCGTCGTAACGTTTCGCGGCGAATTCGCGCCCGGCGACCAGCGAACGGACCTCGAGCTCCTCGGCGTGCAGCATGCGCAGCTGTTGCAGCTTCGCCGCTTCGTAGTTCGCCACCGTCGTCCGCTCGATCTCCTTGCGGACGGTCTCCTGGTCGCGGCTCGCGACCTCGAAGTAGGCCTTGGCCTCGGCGCCGAACGCGGCTTCGTCCTGCAGGGTCTCGGCGATCAGCAGGCGGTGGTAGTGAGCGATGCGCAGCTGTTCGCCGCGATCGACCAGCACGCCGAACGCGGTCCGGGCCTCGAGCAGGTTCGACCGAGCCTGCTCGCGCTCGGCGGCCGAAGCGCCGGGGTCGCCGCCCTTGCGCGCGACGTCCTGCTCGAGTCGCAGCGCGACCGCGAGGTGCCGGCGCCCCTGCTTCTCCAGGGCCAGCCCGTAGTTGACCAGCAGGTGCGGCTCGTGGCGGTTCGGCGAACGCGTCTCGTAGATGCGCGTCAGGACCTTCGTGGCCGCATCGAGATCGGTGTGGTCGGTGCCGCTGGCGTCGCCGCTGCGCATCAGCAGGATCGCGCCGCGCATCGAGTTCAGCACGTAGTCGTCCGCGTCGATCTCGAGGCCGCGCTCGATCTGGTCGAGGGCCTGCTCGTAGTGGGCGCCGTCGAAGTAGTACTTCGCGTTGCGCTGGTGGCTGGCGAGCCGGCTGTACTCGTCACTCGACAGCGACGAACAGGCGGCGAGGCAGAGGAGCAGCGAGAGGGCGGTGGGGCGCATCGTGGGGTCGGGCGGGCCGCGCGCCGGGGGGAGGCGCGGGGGGACGAGGATACGCCCGCCGCCCGAACGTCGGCAACCCCGAGTCCGCCCGGTAGCGGGGCCGGAGCATGGTTCGCCGCGCGACGGGCGCGGTCGGGAAGCAGGCGGCGGCAACGGCGTCCCAGGAGCCATGTCGACGCTTCGTCAGCAGTCGGGCCGCGCCCGCCTCGGCCTGCTCGTCGCCGGATTGCTCGCCTGCAGCTGGTTCGTCCGGGGTTGGTTCGCGGTGGTTGCGCCGAGCGGCCCCGTGGTCGACCCACCCGACGAACGGCCAGCGGCGACGACCCTTGCCGAGCACACGGCGACGGCGCCAGCCGACGCAGCGAGCCGTCAGGCGGTGGCGGAGGCTGGAGTACTGCCGGCCGCGGCGTCCGCCCCGCTTGCTGACCGAGACTGGTGGGAATCGGTTCGCGACGTCCCGGCGGGTGAACTCCAGGTCCTGGTCCTGCGCGAAGCAGTTGGCGAAGCCGGCGCGCGGTTGACGGTGTGGCCGGCAGTCGATGGGGCGATCGAGGCGGCGACCGGTGACGGCGCGCTTGCCGTCGCGCGCGGCGCGACCGATGGCGACGGACGGGCGTGCTTCGGTCTGCCGGCGGGCGACTACGTGCTGCAGGCCGAGGCCGATTGCGGCTGTGTGCTCGGCGGCGGCACCGTGACGGCCGCGGGCTTCGGCCGCACGGTCGTGCTGCTGCTGGGGAGCAGCCGGATCCACGGTCGGGTCTGCGACGTGGCCGGGGCGCCGTGCATCGGCCAGCGGGTGCGCGTCGTCGGCATCGGCCCGCTGCCGGCGCGGACCAGCGTCGCGGCGACCGATGGCGAAGGCCGCTATGAGGTGGCCGGGCTGGCCCACGGTCGCTACCACGTGCAGGTCGATGATCCGACCGTTGGCGATCTGCTGGCCCGCGAACGCATGGTGACGGTCGCCGCCGGCGCCAGCGCGCGGATGGACTTCGGCCGCACGGGACCCCGCCAGTGGCTCAGCGGCCAGTGCATCGATGGCTTTGGGGATGCGGTGCCCGGTGTTCGCCTGCTGGCCTTGCGCGAGCGCGATCACGGCGACGAACGGCGCGTGCGCTGCGACGCCGACGGCGCGTTCGCCGTCGAACTGCCGGTCGGCACCTGGCAGGTCTTCCAGGCGGACGAAGCCTCGGGCACGCCGGCCTGCCTCGCCGAGATCGCGGCGGTGCCGGTGTCGATCGCCGTGCCGCTGCCGGGGATTCGCGTGGTGGTGCAGATCGACCCGCAGTTCGCCGCCGCCGTCGCGGGCGGTGGCCTCCGGCTCCACGACGCTGCCGGCTTCGTTGCGCCGGACCTGGTCTTCGATGCGCTTCAGGTGACCTACGCGCAGTGGCTCGGGCGACCGCCCGGTCCGGCCACGCTGGTGGTCGACGGCGACCTGCGGCTCGGTGGTCCCGATCCCCTGCGGTGGGACCTCAGGTTGGCGGCCGAACGGCTGGTCGAGCACGTGCGGTTGCCGTTGGTTTGGCGCAGCCGCTAGTGTGGTGCGCCTGGTAGATGGGGCATTATCCGGGATGCGGCGGCGTTCGTCGCAAGGCGCTGCGACGAAGGCATGTTCCAAACATCCTGTCGAGGAGCAGCAGCGCCGCGACGGTCGTCGACGGGCCCGCAGAATGCCCCATATATCGGACGCACTACCCTAGTGCCCAGCATCGCACCCTCCGTTGCCCGGGCCCTGCCTGCCGCTGGCGGTGTTGCGGCGGCTCGACAGATCTCGGCACCTGCCAGTGGGGAGGGGCCGCCTCGCCGGTGACGGGCCGTTCGCCGCGCAACCACGAGGCCATTGCCGTGACCCGGCCC
>CAYMRG010000387.1:0-5485 GCA_964392555.1 uncultured candidatus Brocadiaceae bacterium | reverse complement strand
GGCCCTGCTCAGCAACCGCATCAAGACGCGGCTGCGGGCCAGCCACACCGCGACCTACGACGCGTACCTGACGCTGCTGAAGAGTTCCGCCGGCACCCGCGAGCTGCAGGGCTTCCTCGACGCGGTCACGACCAACGAGACCTACTTCTACCGCTGCCCGCGCCACTGGCAGCTGTTCCGCGAATGGGCGCAGCGGCGCCTGGCCGACGGCAAGGCGCGGCGCGAAGGCCTGCGCATCTGGTCGGCGGCGTCGTCGAACGGCGCCGAGGCCTACACGATCGCGATCGTGTTGCGCGAGCTGCTCGGCGCCAACTTCGGCGGCGTGCCGGTGCAGATCCTCGGCACCGACCTGTCGCAGCACATCCTCGAGGAGGCGCGCGCCGGCCAGTTCACGGCGCACGCGGTCGCGCAGGTGCCGCAGGTCGAACTGGCGCGCTACTTCGCCAAGACCGGCGACGAGCAGTTCAGCGTCCTGCCCGAGCTGCAGCGGGTCGTGAAGTTCGCGCCGCACAACCTGATGCAGGTCCTGCGCGGCCACCCGCCGTTCGACTGCATCTTCCTGCGCAACGTGATGATCTATTTCGATCCGCCAACCAAGCAGAAGGTGCTCGAGAACGTGCACGCCGTGTGCAAGCCGGGCGGCATCCTGTTCGTCGGCGAGGCCGAGAGCCTGATCCACCTGACGCAGCCGTTCCGCTACGTCGCGCCGTCGCTGTTCGAGCGACCGACGGCGCCGGCGACGCCTGCCCCGGCGCCCGTGCGTTCCTGACTTCCGGCCCGGGCACCGGCCCGCTACGGTGTCGCGATGGCCAAGGTCCTCGCGAGCTCCCCGCTCGGCCGCTCCCGACGCGTCGGCATCGCCGTCGCGCGCTTCAACGAAGTCGTCACCGAACGGCTGCTCGCCGGCGCGCTCGCGACCTGCCGCGAGCAGGGCGTCGCCGATGACGACGTGGTCGTCGCCTGGGTGCCGGGTGCGTTCGAGCTGCCGACCGCCTGCCGCTGGCTGCTCGACCACGCGCAGGTCGACGCGGTGGTCATGCTCGGCGCCGTCGTGCGCGGCGGCACCGACCACTACGACTACGTCTGTGGCGGCGTCACCGACGGCGCCATGCGGCTGACGCTCGAACATGGCGCCGCGCTCGGCTTCGGCGTGCTGACCTGTGCGACCATGGACCAGGCGCTCGACCGCGCCGGTGGCGCCCATGGCAACAAGGGCTGCGACGCGGCGCTCGCGGCGCTGGCGATGGCCGACCTGCGGCGGCAGCTCGGCGCACGGGCCTGACGGCGGTTGCGACGCGACGCACTGCGGCTACAGTGGCCGCCTTCGTTTCCCCCGGAAACCGCTCCTTGCCATGACCGCCCCCATCCGCCGCCGGACCCGCGCCCGTGAACTCGCCATGCAGCTGCTGTTCCAGTACGACGTGCGCGGTGCGGACTACGCCGCGCAGGTCGGTCGCTCGCCGGCCGAACTGCTCGACGAGGAATGCCAGGGCGATGCCGAGGTCGTGAAGTTCGCGCTGCAGCTGGTCGAGGGCACGCTCGAGCATCGCGCGGCGATCGACGCGCGGCTACAGGCCGTGACGCGCAACTGGGACCTGCGGCGCATGGCGAACGTCGACCGCAACGTGCTGCGCATGGCGATCTACGAGCTGCTGTTCTGCACCGACGTGCCACCGAAGGTCGCGATCAACGAGGCGATCGAGCTCGGCAAACGCTACTCGACGGCCAACTCCGGCGGCTTCGTCAACGGCATCCTCGACCGCGTCCGCATCGACGTCGAGCGCGAGCGCCGCGCCACCGCCGCGGCGACGCCGACCGGCGCCGAGCCGCGCCCGACCGCCGAAGCCGGCGGCGCCGAGGCCTGACGCCCGGCTCTGCAGCCCACGCCCACAAGACAGGAGGATCGCGATGGTGTTCGGCAAGCTGCTCGGCGCGCTCAAGAAGACGCGCGACGTCCTGACCGCCGGGCTGAGCCGGTTGTTCACGATCGGTCGCAAGCTCGACGAGCCGTTCCTCGAGGAGCTCGAGGAGGTGCTCTACAACGGCGACCTCGGCCCGGTCGGCACGCAGATCGTGCAGGACCTGAAGGAGTCGTACCGCAAGCGCGAGGTCAAGGACGTCGCCGAGGTGCCGGCGTTCCTGCGCAAGCGGCTGATCGCGATGCTGCAGGGCAGCGAGGCGCCGCTGGCGAAGGCCACCCAGCCGCCGACCGTGATCCTGATCGTCGGCGTCAACGGCTCGGGCAAGACCACGTCGATCGCCAAGCTGGCGAACCATCTGAAGCAGCAGGGCAAGTCGGTGCTGCTCGGCGCCGGCGACACGTTCCGCGCCGCGGCGGTCGAACAGCTGTCGCTGTGGGCGGAACGGATGGGCGTGCCGATCGTCAAGCAGGCCACCGGCGCCGACCCGGCCGCGGTCGCATTCGACGCGGTCGCCGCGGCGATGGCACGCAAGGTCGACTACCTGATCCTCGACACCGCCGGCCGCCTGCACACGCAGAAGAACCTGATGACCGAGCTCGAGAAGATCGTGCGCGTCGTCAAGAAGCAGCTGCCCGACGCGCCACACGAGACGCTGCTGGTGCTCGACGGCACCACCGGCCAGAACGCGATCCGACAGGCCAGCGAGTTCGCCAAGGCCGCGCCGGTGACCGGCCTGATCCTCGCGAAGATGGACGGCACGGCCAAGGGCGGCGCGGTGTTCGGCATCCGCACGGTGCTGCCGGTGCCGGTCAAGTTCCTCGGCGTCGGCGAAGGCATGGACGATCTCGAGCCGTTCCGCGTCGAAGCCTACGTGGACGCGATCCTGAACTTCGGCAAGCCCGCGCACGCATGACCGCCGCCCCCGCAGCGGCCGGCCCGGCGCTGCCGCGCTGGCTGGTCTGGGCGTTGCCGCTCGCGCTGGCGCTGCCGTTCCATCCGCTGTGGGTCGACTTCGAGCAGGTCCGCCGCGGTCTGTTGCTGGTGCTGACCGGCGTCGCGCTGATCGCGGCGCGGCGGCTGCCGCCGGTCGGCGGCGAGCGCGCGCTGTGGACGCTGCTCGGCTGGTTCGCGGTGTCCGCGGTGATCGCCGGCGTCGGCGACGCCGCCGTCCGCGCGGCCGGTGAGCTGGCGACGTTCCAGCCGTGGGAAGCGGCCAACCGGCTGCTGCACTACCTCGCGCTGGCGCTGCTGCTGCGCCTCGGCGCGGCGGCGCCGGCGGCGTTCCGCGCACCGTTGACGACGCTGCTGGCCACGGCGAGCGCCTTCGGCATCCTGCAGCGCCTGGGCGTGGCCGAGATCGCCGGCTACGGCGTCGCCAACGAACCGGTGTCGGTGTTCGGCAACCTCAACGTCGCCAGCGAAGCGATCGCCGTGACCGCCGCGGCGGTCGCGTCGCTGGGCGGTGCGCGCGCCTGGTCCGGCCGGGTCGCGCTGCTGCTGGCCGGCGCCTACCTGGCGATCGCCGGGTCGCGGGCGGGCCTCATCGCGCTGCCGCCGGGCCCGGGCCGGGTGGGGCTGCTCGAGCGGCGGCGCGCCGCCGCATTGCCGCTGCTGCTGGCGGTGCTGGGCGGAGCCGCCGGCTACGCGCTCGACGCCGGCGTGCCGCGCGGTGCCCCGACCGACCAGGCCGCGCGCGTCGCCGCCGCGGCTCGCGGCACGGCCACGCTCGAGGTGCGGTTCGCGATCGCCGAAGGTGCCCTGCGGCTGTGCGCCGAGAACCCGGTGTTCGGCCACGGGCCCGGCCAGTTCGCGGTGCAGTACCCGCGCGTCCGCAGCCAGGCCGAGATCGAGGTGTCGAGCCACGGCCGCGCGTTCGCCACCGAAGTCCGTACCGCCCACGACGACTACCTCGAGGTGCTCGTCGAAGGCGGTGTGCCCGCGCTGCTCGGCGTGTTCGCCGTGCTGTGGCTCCTGTGGCGCCGCTGCGGCGAACGCACCCGGCTCGTGCCGCTGGCCGTGCTGCTGCTGCTGATGCTGGTGCGCGCGCCGGTCGGCAACGCCCCGGCGGTCGCGGCGGCGCTGCTGCTCGCGGGCACCGCCCGCCCGACCGCGATGCTGGCCGCGGCGACCCCGCGCTGGCGCGTCGCGCTGGCCTGGTTGCTCGGCCTCGCGCTGGTCGCGGCCGGCCTGCCGCCGATCGTCGCCAACACGGCGATCGCGCCGTTCCAGCGCGCGCTGGCGCAGCAGCGGACGCCGCCGCTCGACGCGGCCGCGACCGCCGCGGCCTGGATGCCGTGGGAACCCCGCTGGCTGCAGCTGCTCGGCCAGGAGCAGCTCGCGCGCGGCGAACTCGCGGCGGCGAAGGTCACCGCCGCGCGCGCCCTGCAGCTGCGGCCGTTCGATCCGCAGCTCCACCTGCTGCTCGGCCAGGTGCTGGCCAACGGCACCGCCACGCGCGAGGCCGCGCAGATCGCCGCGCACGGGCTGCAGTACGACCCCGGCAACCCCGAGCTGCGCCTGTTGCGGGCCACGGCGCAGAGCCAGCTCGGCGCCGTCGACGAGGCGATCGCCACACTCGCCAGCGACCCGCCGACCGTGCTGCGCGAACGCCTGGCGGGCGTGTTCGGCGACCTGGCGCACCTCGCCGAGCAATCCGGGCGCCGGCCCGACGCGGTCCGCTACGCGATCGAGGCCGACAGCCTGGCGATCGCCGACCGCCTCGTCGACGGCTCGCCAGGTGCGCTCGCCGCCAACAACGACCTGCTGCGCAACCTGATCCAAGGGCTGCAGGAAGCCGGCCGTGAACGCCGCGACGCCCGCGGCATCGTGCTCGGCGCCGCGCAGGCCCTCGCCTTGGGCGATCGGGCCGCGGCCGAGCAGTTGTTCGTCGAACTGCAGAAGCGCGGCCTCACGCTGGCCGGCTGGCAGATGCGGCTGCTCGACCCGGCGCTGCAGGCCCTGCGCGACCTGCCCGGCTGGCGCGCGGTGCTCGCGCCGTAGCCCGGCTCACCGGCCGACGGCGGTCACCGGGACGTGCCGGCGCCATTCTTCGAATCACCGGCCTTCGACGCACCGGCCTTCGCGTCACCGCCCTTCGCCGCCGCGCGGATCGCGTCCAGCTCGTCCTCCGCGCCAGCCGCCTCGACCCACTGCTCGAACGCCCAGTGGCGGGTGCGCAGCGCATGGCCCTCGGGCAGTGCCGCGGTCAGCACCGGCTCGAGGCGGCAACCGAGGAACGCCATGCCGAGCCGGGTCGCGTGCAGCCGGTCCTCCTGCTGCAGCGCCAGCGGCCTGGTGGCGAGTGGACCATCGGCCAGCGGCAGCGCGACGCCCTGCTTGCGCATCGCGTCGACGACGTCGGCGAGCGCCACGAGGTGGCACTTCGGGTGGTTTCCGACGAACGTGTGGATCTGCTCGTTGAGCCGCTGCAGCATCGCGGGGTTCGGGATCTGCGCCGGCCGGATCATCCGCTGCGCGGCGCCCGCCATGTCCGGCAGATCGCCCAGCAACGTCGGCACGTCGAGCTCGGCGAGCATCGCCAGGCCGTTCGCGAGCCGTTCGCT
>CAYMRG010000386.1:0-5486 GCA_964392555.1 uncultured candidatus Brocadiaceae bacterium | reverse complement strand
GAAGCACGCGAGCGCCCACGCCGACGCGCCGGCCTGCTCGTACTCGGCGCCGGTCTTCGGCTGCTTGCCCTTCGGCCCGTGGACCGTGACCGTCGCGAGGCGGCGGCCGGCGTCGACGTCGACCTGGACGTGCTCGTAGGCGTAGCCGGTGTCGGTCCTGGTGAAGTGGATCGGCGGCAGCTCGATGCCCTTCTTCGCCTTGGCCGGCAGCTTCGCGGCGATCTCCTTGGCCCGCGCCTGCACCTTGTCGGCGAATTGCGACTTCGGCCAGATCTGGTCGACGAGGCCCCAGGCCTGCGCCTTCCTGCCGCGCATGCCCTCGGCCATCGTGCAGAACACGTCGGCGCGGTCGCGGCGCACCTTGCGCTTGTCGACGAGGCGCGTCAGGCCGCCGGTGCCGGGCAGCACGGCGAGCAGCGGCACCTCGGGCAGCGACACCGCGGAGTTGCTGTCGTTGACGAGGTGGATCTCGTCACAGGCGAGCGCGAGTTCGTAGCCGCCGCCGGCACATGCCGCGTTGACGGCGCAGATCGACTTGAGGCCCGAGTGCTGGCTCGCGTCCTCGAGGCTGAGCCGCGTCTCGTTGGTGTACTTGCAGAAGTTGACTTTGAACGGGTGCGTGCTCGCACCCAGCATGCCGATGTTGGCGCCGGCGCAGAACGCGCGCTCCAGCGCGCTGCCGACGACCACGACCTTGACCTCGGGGTGCTCGAAGCGCAGCCGCTGGACCGCGTCGGCGAGCTCCATGTCGACGCCGAGGTCGTAGCTGTTGAGCTTCAGCTCGTAGCCGGGCTTGAAGGGGTGCTCGGGGTCGACGTTCATGCGCAGGTGCGCGACGTCGCCATCGATCTGGAGCTGCCAGTGCTTGTAGCTGCTCGGGTGGCGGTTGAAGTCGGTCATGCGGGCGGACGGTAGCTACGGGCGGTTGTGGGGCGGAGAGTGTGGGGTCGATTCCCTGGCGAGGCAAGCAGGATAGCGCATGTTTCCGACACCTGAGAATGCAATATAGTGCACTGTTCGGGCGGGGTAGCGTCCCGATCGGCGCCGCCGGGAACGTGGGCGAGGGGGATCGCGGTCGCCGCCGATCAGCGCTGCAGCCGCAGGGCCGCGTTCAGGTCGGGATTCTGCGCCCGGAGCGCGTCCTCGAAGCCGCCGTAGGACGGGTTGGGGATCAGGATCCAGCGCACGCCCCACCATTCGCCGACGACGTCGACCAGCGTGCTGCGAACGCGCTCGACGTGGGCGCCTTCGACGACCTTGCCGTGAGGGGTGTCCGCTTCCTTGCGCGAATCGGTGCCCGGCGCGAAGTCGCCGAGGTTGTCGCCGACGAGCTGCACGATGCGGAAGCGCTCGCACAGCTTGGCGCGGCGCGCCGCCTTGTCGCCGACCTCGCCCGCGCACAGCACGGCGTCCTCGCCTTCGCCTTCGACGATCGGGAAGCCGAGCTTGCGCAGGTTGGCGCGCGTGTCGGTCTCGTCGGTGAACCGCTTGCCGTTCTCCTCGCGGTCGCACTTGCGGTTGGTGACGTAGAACACGCGGGCGCCGAGCTGCTGGGCCTTCTGCACGTAGGCGAGCGCACCGGGGATCGCTCCGGCCTGCTGTTCGTGCACCCAGGCCGACCAGGTCGCGGACTCGTAGGTCGCGTGGTCGGCGATCAGGCGCGCGCCGTAGGCCGAGTTGTCGAGGATCGTCTCGTCGACGTCGAGGACGACCGCCGGCGGCAGGTTGCGGAAGGTGTCGGCGGGGCCCTGTTCGAGGCAGGCGGTCCAGGCGGGGTCGTCGATCGCTTCTGGCAGCGCGGCGGCCGCGGTGCGGTAGGCCTGCAGGCACGCGGCGCGGTACTCGGCTGCGCGCTGCATCCAGACCACGGCCAGCAGCTTCTCCTGGCCTGCGATCGTAATCGTGATCTGCGGTGCCGGGGTCGCCTGTGGTGCAGGTGCCGGGACCTGGGCGAGCAGCGGCATGGCGAAGCTGGCGGCGAGCAGGAACGGGACGCAGCGGGAGGCGCGCATACCGGTCCCTTAGCGCCGCGCCCGTGAACCGTCCAGCAGGGGGCATGCGGTGTGGGGGACGGCGTGGTCGACAGCCTCGGCGCGGCTCCGTAGCCTGTCGCGGTGAGCCGGTCCGGTCACTCGCTCGAACTCCAGCACGCGCCCCATCTCTGCTACGCGATGCAGCAGAGCGCCGTGCCGTGGCTGCGCGCCGTGCGCATCGCCAACGCGACCGACGCGCCGCTCGGCGAGGCGCGGGTGCTGGTCGAGCTGCCCGGGGTGTTCGCGCAGCCGCTGGTGCTGCACCTGGCCGCCGTGCCGGCCGGCGGCGAGGTGGTGCTCGACAAGCTCGATCCGCGGCTCGACGGCGCGGCGCTGACGAACCTGCTCGAACGCGACCGCGCGACGCTGCGCGCGCGGCTGCTGGTCGGCGACGTCGAGCTGGCGGCGACGTCGAGCGAGATCGACGTGCTGGCCTACAACGAATGGCCGGGGCTCACCGTGCTGCCGGCGCTGGTCGCGGCGTTCGTCTCGCCGAACCACCCGGCGCTGGTGCCGTTGCTGCGCGCGGTCGCGAGCGAGCTGCAGCGCGCGACCGGCAGCGACGCGCTCGACGGCTACCAGAGCCGCGACCCGGCGCGCGCGCGGGCGATGGTCGCGGCGGTCCACGAGGTGCTGCGCGCGCAGCGCATCACCTACGTCAACGCGCCGCCGAGCTTCGAGCAGGGCGGCCAGAAGGTGCGCACGCCGGAGCAGGTGCTCGGCGACCGGCTCGCGACGTGCTTCGACCTGGTGCTGCTCGCGGCGGCGCTGCTCGAGCACATCGGCCTGCACCCGCTGGTGGTGTTCCAGGAAGGGCACGCGTTCGCCGGCGCCTGGCTGGCCGATGGTTCGACCGCCGAGGTCGCCGTGGGGCCCGCGGTCGAACTGCGCAAGCGCTGCGACCTCGGCGGGCTCGCGGTCGTCGAGACGACCGCCGCCTGCGTGTCGGCGGACCAGCCGTTCGCGGCGGCGCAGGCACTCGCGCGCAAGCGGCTCGACACCGACGGCTTCACGCTGGCGATCGACGTCGGCGCAGCGCGCCGCGCCGGCATCGCGCCGTTGCCGCCGCGCACGCAGGCGTTCGTCGCGGCCGATCCGCTGGCGCCGGCGCCGGTGGCCGCGCCGAGCGCGCTGGCCGGGTCGACGGCGCGCGCGGTCGGTGGCGACGACGTCGGTGCCGCGCCGCGCGAGGCGCCGCCGAAGGATCGGCTCGAGCACTGGAAGCAGAAGCTGCTCGACCTGTCGATGTGGAACCGGCTGCTGAACTTCGCCGCGACGAAGAAGACGATCCCGCTGTGCGCGCACGAACTCGGCGCGCTCGAGGACCGTCTGCAGCAGGGCGCGCGCTGCCGGGTGCACCCGCGGCCGACGGTGGGCCAGGCCGGCGCCGATCCGCGCGACCTCGCGCTGGCGCAGCAGCGCACCGGCCAGGACGTGCTCGCCAGCTACCTCGCCGACGAGCTGCGCGCGGGGCGCCTGCGCGCCGACCTCGACGGCGAGGAACTCGACGCGCGGCTGGTCGAGATCTTCCGCCATGCGCGGACGACGCTCGAGGAGACCGGCGCCAACACGCTCTACCTCGCGGTCGGCTTCCTGCGCTGGTTCGAGTCGCCGACGTCGGCGAAGGAGCGGCGCGCGCCGCTGCTGCTGCTGCCGCTGGCGATCGAGCGGCTGTCGGTGCAGGAGGGCTTCCGCGTCGTGCTCGACGACGCCGAGCCGCGCCTCAACCAGACGCTGCTGCAGATGCTGCAGCGCGACTTCGGCCTCGCGGTCGGCCTCGGCGAGACGCCGCCCGAGGACGAGAACGGCGTCGACGTCGCCGCGGTGCTCGCCGCGTTCCGCGCCGCGGTGGTGGCGCAGCCGCGCTGGGAGGTGCTGCCGAACGCGTGCATCGGCTTCTTCTCGTTCACGAAGTACCTGATGTGGCTCGACCTCGCCGACCGCGACGACCTGCTGGCGAGCCCGGTGCTGCAGCATCTCGTCGCGCGGCCCAACGCGGCGTTCGCGCAGGAGGCCGGCGAGCCGGCGCGCGACGAGCTCGACGACCTCGACCCGGCGGGCGTGTTCTGCCCCAAGGACGCCGACAGCTCGCAGCTCGCGGCGGTGCTGGCCGGCGCGGCGGGGCGCACGTTCGTGCTCGAAGGTCCGCCGGGCACCGGCAAGTCGCAGACGATCACCAACCTGATCGCGCAGGCGCTCGCCAACGGCAAGCGCGTGCTGTTCGTCGCCGAGAAGCGCGCCGCGCTCGAGGTCGTGCAGCGGCGGCTCGACGAGGTCGGCCTCGGCGCGTTCTGCCTCGAGCTGCATTCGAGCAAGAGCGGCGCCAAGGCCGTGCTCGAACAGCTGCGGCGCGCGCTCGAACTCGGCACGCGCCGCGAGCCGGGCGAATGGCAGAAGCTCGCGCAGGACCTCGAAGCGCAGCGCGGGTTGTTGAACGGCTTCGTCCGCGCGCTGCACCGCGTCCGCGAGCACGGCGAATCGGCCTACGCGGTGCTCGGCGACCTCGTGCGGCTCGCCGGCGTCGCTCGCATCGAGCTGCCGGACCTCGCCTGCCGCGACGCCGACGCCGTCGCGCACGCGCGGCGCACGGTCGCCGACCTCGCCGCGACCGCGGCGGCGCTCGGCGTGCCGAAGGACGAGCCGTGGTGGGGCGTCGAGCAGGCGGACTGGACGCCGGCGCGGTCGCGCGAGATCGCGCCGTTGGCCGTGCGGCTCGCGACCGCGGCGGACCGGGCGGTGGCGGCGGTGGCGCCGGTCGTGGCGGCGTTCGGCCTCGCGGCGCGCTGCGGCGAACCAGGGCCGAGCCGCGCGCAGTACGAGGCGCTGCTGCAGCTCGCCGCGCTGTTCCGCGCGCCGTCGCTGCCGCCGGCGGCGTGGCTCACGGTCGCCGATTGGCCGGCCGCTCGCGAGCTTCTGGCGGAGGTCGTCGCGACCGGGCGCCGCCGCGAAGAACTGTGGGCGCCGCTCGCCGCGCGCTGGCGCGACGAGCTGCTGGCCGTCGATCTCGACGCGCTGGTCGCCGAGTTCCGCCGCTCGGCCGAGGCGTTCGTCGTGCTGCGGTGGTGGCGCCTGCGCGGCCCGCAGCGCGAGCTGCAGGCGGTCGCGACGCAGCTGCCGGGCGACGCCCGGGCGATCCGCGCCGACCTCGAACGCGCGCTGCAGGTGCGCGCCGAGGATCGCAAGCTCGCCGCGGCGACCGAGGCGCGGACGCTGCTCGGCGTCGCGTGGCGCGATGGCCGCGCCGATTGGCCGCAGGTCGACGCCTGGCGGCAATGGGTCGAGCGCGCGCGCGAGCTGCTGCTCCTGCTGGCGCCCGGCGAACTGCAACCGCCCGCCGAAGCGCTCACGGCGCTGGCGCGGCAGCTCACGGCGCTCGCCGAGGGCGCGAAGGTGCTGCCCGAGCAGCTCGGCGCGCTGCGGCTCGCCGCCGACGAACTCGAGGCGGCGCGCGCG
>CAYMRG010000385.1:0-5490 GCA_964392555.1 uncultured candidatus Brocadiaceae bacterium | reverse complement strand
TCGACCGGCAGGATGACGAACTTGCCGGTGCCGGCCAGGGCTCCGGTATCCATCATCCAGCGCAGGTTCTTCAGGACGCCGGGGTTGTCGGACTCGTACCAGCTGAGGATCTCTTCGACGCGCTTGCTCATGACAGTGGGCACCGGGGCGGCGCTCGGCGCCGTCGTCCGGCCAGGGGCTTGGGGGACGGGGAAGAAAAGGCCGACGATTGTGGGCACCCCGGCCGCCGATGCAAGCGCGGCCCCTCCCGCGCGGCCCGATGGCGCCCGTCCGGGGCGCCGGCGCGCGACCCGCGCTGCCCGGGCGCGCGCGCTGCCACGGGCAGTTCGGCCGACCCGGAGCTACTTGAGCTTCAGGCCTTCCTTCTGCGAACCGGTCGTGAACTCCCAGAAGAAGTAGAGCGGCTCCGGTGCCGAGCCGAACCGCAGGGCGACGCGGACCTGGTACTGCTTGCCCGCCTCGAGCTTCTCCTTCGGGATGCAGAAGATCGTCTCACGCTCCTCGATGCGCCGGTTGAGCGGCACCGCGGGCGTGTGCACCCACACCGGGACCTCGCTCTTGCCGCGCTCGACCCACGCGCGGAAGTCCTCCTTGTTCTTCTCGCACAGGTTCTTGGTCGGCTGCTTGCCGCCCTTGCGCGCCTCGAACACCTGGATGCTCGACTCGGACAGGTTGATCGCCAGTTCGCGCTGCAGCTGCAAGCTGATCGGGTAGCCGGTCTTGGTGATGTCCTGTTCGTCCGCGGGCTGGTCCTCGAGCGGGTTCGGCTGTTCGCGGCCATGGAACGACGTCGGCACGTCCTTCATGTTGTGCGGCGGCCAGCAGATCAGGCGCGGCGCGAGCTTCGGGTCGTAGGGCTCCTGCAGCGAACCCATGTCGAGCACCGCGATCGACATGTCGTTCTCGTAGATGTAGGCGTAGCCGAAACGGCGGATGTTCTGCACGAGCAGCGGGAAGCGGTGGTAGGGCGTGCCCAGCCAGCCGTCGACCGAGTCCTTGGCGAACTCGACGCCGCCGTCGCCCTGCCGGTGCACGATCACCGAGCTCATGCCGGCGCGCTGACCGCGCGGGGAGAAGCCGTCGAGGCCGGGGTTCTCCTCGTGCGCCTCGGGCCACTTCAGGTGCTGCTCCGGCCACTTCGCCAGGAAGTGCGCGTGGTCCTCGCAGGCCAGCGACGCCTCGGCGTCGAGTTCGCACGGCGGCAGGCCGTGGAACGCGCCCTCCTCGAGCATCTTGCCATCCGGCCACGAGAAGGCGAGGCCCTGGCCGCGCACCAGGTTCAGGCGCTCGAGCACGGCGACCTCTTCCTTGCTCGGCCGCTCGGGCAGCAGCGGCGGCCCGTAGCCGGTGGCGGCGGCGACGCCGGAGTCGCCGCGCGCCCATTCGCGCCACTCGGTCTCGATCGCCGCCAGCGGCTTGCCGAACGCCTTCTGGCCGATCTCGTCGACCTCGCCGAGCGTCGGGATCTTCTTCTCCGGCAGCGTCAGGAAGAACTGCAGCCACTTGTCGGGATAGGCGGCGACCACCCAGGTCATGAAGTTCCACGCCTTCAGGCGGCAATCGTTGCGGTAGCGCTCGAGCTTCTCGCGCGGCACCTGGCTCAGCCCCCAGTCCTGGTGCGAGGTCGCCTGGTCGCGGATCGCGCGCAGCCACCAGTTGGCCTGCTCGGGCAGGTTCAGCTCGTCCTCGCCGACCGTGCCCTCGGGGCGCGCACCCCACCGGCTGACCGAGGTCGACTGCAGCAACCACGTAGCGGCGTGGACGATGCCCTCGCCGAGCCCTTCGTTGCGGCCGATCACCAGCCCGTACTTGAACACGTAGCCGATCATCGAGTCGTGGATCTGCACCGGCGCGAGCTTGGTCATCACGACCGCCGGCCCCTGTGCGGACATCCAGATGTTGTTCGCGAAATCGCGCGCCCGATCGATGCTGCCTTCCTTCTCCCAGATGTGCGGGTTCGCCTTGAGGAACTCGTCGCGCTCGCGCGCCGTCCACAGGAACCCGTACCAGCTGAACGACTTCGATGCGTGTTCGACGAAGCGCAGCTGCTTCGCCATCTTGTCGCCGAGCAGGTAGACGCCGAAATCGAGCGCGCGCTCGCCCCACTTGACCGCGTTGTCCGCGTTCTCCTGGGTGCCGCGCGTCCAGACCGTGAAGTGCTCGGACTTCGCGCCGAAGATGTCGAAGTGCGGCTTGCGCATCCAGTCCGGCACGACGTCCTGCAGCGTCGACAGCTCCTTGGGCATCTGGTCGAGCGGCAGCGCTTCGACGGGGTAATCCTTCTTCGCGATCTCGATCGCGCGCGTCTCGACCTCCTTCATCCGGTTGGCGAACGCGATCTGCTCGTCGGTGCCGTAGAAGCCGGGGCCCTGCTTGTAGCCGAGCGCCTCGTTGGCCTCCTTGTCGAGCGGGTTGTAGTAGACGGCCTTCTCGAGATGGAACTTGGCGCGCTCGGCGTTGCCGGCGGCCTTCAGCTTGAGGCCCAGCGCGCGGTGCAAGGTCGCCAGCTTCTGGCTGGTCTTGTACCAGTCGTCCATGGTCTTGAAGCGCGCCTCGTAGGTGGCCTTGTCGAGCCACTTCTTGCGCTTCTCCGGCGGCAGCTCGACCCACTGCCCCTTCTCCTTGCGGAAGCCGAGTTCACTGCGCGCCGTCGACTGCTCGGGGTCGTATTCGAGCACGAGGTCGTACGCCTGCTTGGCGCGCTGCCCGACCTTGGCACCCTTCGCGGAGCTGGCGAACGAGGTCAGCGCGTTGACGCACTGCCGGGCCAGGTCCTGCTCCTCCTTGGCCAGGGCGTCCTGGCCGCGGGCCGGAACGAGCACGAGCGCCGCGAGCAGGCAGGGTACGGAGAATCGGCGGAGGGTTCGGATCATGCGGGATCGGTGGGCCAAAGCGGGCGAACAGTCTACGAACTCCGCCCTGCCGCAGCACGCGGCGATCCGCACTCGGCGCGAAGTCCTGCGCGAAGACCAGCTGCCGAGGTGCCGCGGCGCACCGGCCGCCGCGGCAACCGCCGCCCGTCATCTGACGACCGTCACATGCCAACGGTCAGGACCACGCCGTTCGACGTGAACAGCCCGCTCGGCGTGAACTGCGCGTCGAGGCCGGCAGCCTGGCCGGCGACGGTCAGGCCCAGCAGGGCCACCTGCACCGGGATCGGCATCGGCAAGGAAGCGCTGCCGGCGCTCGGCGTGAAGCCGACGGCGAGCGGCGAGGCGACGTAGAGTTCGCAGCCGGGCATGCCGAGCGCGGTGAGGTCGACCGGCGGGTTGGCCTCGATCGTCGAGACCAACAGCCAGCCGAACAGTGTCGACGGCGCGATGCCACCGACGTTCCAGGCCACGGTCGCGCCCAGCGCCGGCCGCGGGTCGGTCGCCAGCGTCAGCCCCTGGAACGAGGTGCTGCACAAGTGGAACGTCGCAGGCAGCTGCTGCGACAGGTCGTGCCCGGGGCCGCCGATCGTCAGACCCGGCGACCAGCCGACCAGGTAGCCGTTGCCGCCGTTCGACATCGACTGCCACAGCATGTGCACGGTGCCGTTCGGCTCGAACTGGCACTGGAAGGTGCTGGCGCCGGTGCCGCCGAGGTCGGGGACCCCGTCCCAGGTGACCACGACGCGCGCCGGGCTGCTGTCGACGCGGACCACGCCGGTGGCGACCGGCGCGAAGTCGTGCCAGGCCGCGGCCCAGCGCGGCTGGCCGACGTAGAACGCGGCGACGTTCGGCGTGTAGTCGGTGCCGTTGCTGGCGGCCGGCGAGAGGAAGCCGTTCGAGCAGACGCGCAGCTGGCTGGTCGTGCCGCCGGGGTACGGCAGCGCGAACGGCAGGCTGACGGTCGCTTCGCTGTCATCGCCGAGCGGCAGCGCGGCACCCGTCGGCGCGATGAACGTCGCCGCGCTGGTGCCGATCGTGTACTGGCCCGCCTGCAGCGTCATCGCCAGCGACTGGCCGCTGAGGTCGAAACTCGTCGGCGCGGCGAAGAACTCGTGGAACGCGTCGTAGCAGGAGCCGCAGCCGTGGCCGACCTGGACGGCGACGCCGGGCAGGCTGCTGCTCGGCACCTGCGACGCGACCTCGACGAACAGCGCACCCGGCCCGACCCGCGCCTCGTCGATCGCCACCAGCCCGCTGTTCGGCGCGACCGAGCAGTCGAACCAGACGTTGTAGATGGTGTTCCAGTCGAGCGGGTTGTTGGCCGTCGCGTCGAACATCAACTCGGTCGCCGACTGGCTGAACGTCCAGTCGTTCAGCGCATCGCCGTCGATGTCGTGGAAGCCGACGTTCTGCACGGTCGCGCCCGGATCGACCGGGATGCGCAGCGACGCGCCGCCGCGATCGTTGTCGACGTTGTGGATCGCATACTCGTAGTGCCACATGCCGGCGACCGGGCCGGTGACCTTGACGGCGACCTCGAAGCGGCCGTCTTCCAGGCCGTTGCCGCCGAGCGCGCGCGTCGCGCCATTCCAGCGCGCGAGCACCGAGCCGGCGGCCGCGGCGCTGGTGATCGTCGGGTTCCAGGAACCACCGCTGTACGTGATCGTCGCGCCGCGCGTGACGAGGTTGTCGACGCGGTTCGCGACCGGCTCGCCCTTGTAGACGGCGTGCACCTGCGCGTAGTAGGTCGCCCCGGTCACCAGCTCCTGCTCGCGCACGATCATCATGTTCTTGATCGGCCCGAACGATTGGACCTGCGTGTAGGTCAACGACCGCACGTTGTCGATCGCCGCGGCGCCACCGACCGACGGGTCGCCCTGGTCGAAGTAGCTGCCGACCGAGCTCCAGCTGCCGAGCCACGGGTTGATCTCGGTGGTCGGGCCGAGGTGGAACTGGCTCGAGTTGATGCCGCTCGAATACGTGTCCGAGCAGCCGACGAAGAAGTAGCTGCCGCCGCCCGCGGTGCACGGCAGGCACGGCCCGGTGGTGAAGTTGTAGGCGGTTTCCGAGTGCTTGCAGAAGCTCTTGCCGGTGATCTGCACCATGCGGCCGCCGCTCTCGCGCGCCAGCAGGAACGCGATGCGCGGGTAGGTGTCGATCATCTGGTTCGCCGACCCGGTCGACACCCAGGGGATGTTCACGGCGCCGCAGTTGGCGTGCGAGTGGCCGACCATGAAGCCGGCTTCGCCGTTGGGGTAGGCGGCCCCCTGGCGACCATAGTACGCCAGGTCCGTGATGTCGTAGACGCGTGCGTCGAGGCCGGGCACGGCGTTCTGCTGGGCAACGGCCGTTGTCACGGCCAGGAGAGGGACGGCTAGGCGCGCGAGCATGGCCGGGAAGGTACCGAGTCTCCCCTGAATCGACCAGCACCCCCCGCCAGCCCGGACTTCCCACCCCGCCGCACCCGAGCGCGCCGATTCCGCCGCCCTGCGGCGTCGTGCGACGCGAAGCCGCGCGGAAGCGGCCCTTCACCCCACCGAGCACGCTTCGAGGAAGCCCGACACCACAAGCCTGCGAACGCGACACACTCCCCCCGAGCGCGCCGATTTCGTCGTCC